>JAENXG010000049.1 GCA_016649675.1 Methyloceanibacter sp. | reverse complement strand
GAGGGCAAGAAGACCCTCTTCGCCGATTTGGCCGCGCGCTTCGGCGACCGGTTCTCGCTGAGCCAGTCGCTTCGGGAGCAGCACGCGAACACGCTCACCTGGCTCAAGACCGAGCCTCCCGACGCCGTGCTTTTCGCCGAGACGCAAGGAGAGGTCGCCGAGGTCGTGAGGCTCTGCGCTGGCGCCCGCGTGCCGGTGATCCCGTTCGGCACCGGCACCTCGCTCGAAGGTCAGGTCAACGCGCCTTATGGCGGCGTCTCGCTCGATCTGTCCCGCATGAACCGCATCCTCGCCGTACATGAAGCCGACCTCGACTGCGTGGTTGAGCCCGGGGTCACAAGGAAAGCTCTCAACGACCATTTGCGCGATTTGGGTCTCTTCTTCCCGGTCGATCCGGGGGCCGACGCGAGCCTTGGCGGCATGGCGGCGACGCGCGCCTCCGGCACCAACGCCGTGCGCTACGGCACCATGCGCGACGCCGTGCTTGGCCTGACCGCGGTCCTTGCCGACGGCAGCGTGATCACGACCGGCGGCAGAGCACGGAAGTCCTCGGCCGGCTACGATCTCACCCGCCTCCTAATCGGCTCGGAAGGAACGCTTGGCGTGATCACCGGGCTGACGCTCAAGCTCTACGGCATTCCCGAGACCATCCTCTCCGCCGTCTGCCCCTTTATGTCCATCGAAGGCGCCTGCAACGCCACCATCGCGGCCCTGCAGATGGGGCTGCCGCTTGCCCGCATCGAGCTTGCCGACGAGGTGCAGATCCGCGCCTGCAACGCCTATTCGCATCTCGCGTTGCCCGAGACGCCGACGCTGTTCCTCGAGTTCCACGGCACCCCAGCCGGAGCCCGCGAACAGGTTGAGGCCTTCGCCGCGATCGCGCGCGCCGAAGGGGGCGGGGAGTTCGACTGGGCCGAACGGCAGGAGGACAGGACGCGGCTCTGGCAAGCCCGCCACGACGCCTATTGGGCCGCCCGCGCCTTGAAGCCCGGCGCCGAGGTCCTGTCGACCGATGTCTGCGTGCCCATCTCCTCGCTTGCCAAGTGCGTCGGGGAGACGCGGCGGGACATCGACAGATTGGGGTTGCTCGCCCCGATTGTAGGCCATGTGGGCGATGGCAATTTCCATGTGTTGCCGCTGATCGATCCGTCCGATGCCGAGGAGCGGCGGAAGGTGCAGGAGTTTCTCGACCGGCTCATCGACCGGGCTCTGGGCTTTGGCGGCACCTGCACCGGTGAGCATGGCGTAGGCCAGGGCAAGATCGGTTACCTCACGCAAGAGCACGGGCCGGGAATCGAAGTGATGGCTGCCATAAAAAAGGCGCTCGATCCGTTGAATATCCTCAATCCTGGCAAGATTTTTGCGTTAGCATGACGAAGCGTCGCGGGGGCCGGGGATCGGTCGGCGCCGTTGGCGCTTGCCGCGTCAGAACGCGCTCGCTTCCGAGCCTTGGGCATAGATTCGGTGAACTCGCTCCTACTCACGTTGACGGCATTGCTGATCTTGGTGCTGAGCGCGCTCTTTGCCGCGCCGCTCGTCATCGACTGGAACGACTATCGGCCGGTCTTCGAGACGCAAGCCGCCAAGTTGCTCGGCCGCGAGGTCAAGGTCGGCGGTCAGGTGCATCTCGTCCTCCTGCCGGCGCCTGAGCTCAGATTCGACGATATCAAGGTCGCCGACCAGGACGGACGCCTCGACCGGCCGTTCCTCGAGGCTCGCTCGCTCGAGGCCTGGCTCAATATCGGCGCGCTGTTGAGCGGAGGCATCGAAGCCCGCAAGATCGCCATCCTCGATCCGGTGTTGCGTCTCGATCTCAAGCCGGACGGCTCAGGGAATTGGAGTGACGTGGGACGCCGCGGCGTCGGCCTGCCATTCGCCCCCAAGGACGTCATGCTCGACTCGGTCAGCGTCAGCGGCGGCCGGATCGAGATCACCAGGGACGGAGCGCCTCGGCTCGCGCTGGAGGACATCGCCGGCGAGGCGAGCGCCTCTTCGCTGTCGGGACCGTACAAAGTCTCCGCCACCTACAGTGTCGAAGGGCGCCCCCAGGAGCTTCGCTTCTCGACGAGCGAGCCTGATGCGGCCGGACTGTTGCGCATCAAGTCGGCGCTCCGCGACATCGAGCGCAATACCACCTACGTGCTCGACGGGGGGGTGAGCGGGCTCGGCGGCAAGCCAGTCTATGACGGCACCATCGTCGTGCGCGTCGCCAACGCGCCTACCGACGAGCCCGAAGCCGACGACACGGATTCTGCGAGCGAGCAGCCCGCCGCGAGCGGGGAGCCCGCTGCGAGCGAGGTGCCCTCTCCCGACCCCGCGGCACCGAAGGACAAGACCTCGCTGTTGGAGTTGAAGGGCGCGCTCACCGCCACGATCGATCACGCCGAGCTTCCCGATTTTGAGCTCACCATCCCTGCCAAGGGGCACCCGCAGACGCTCAAGGGCAAGCTCGCGCTCGACTTTGGCGAGCGCTTCAAGGCCAACTGCGAGCTATCGGGGAGTTTCGTCGATCTCGACGCGCTGTTCGCCACTGGCGCCGAGCAGCAATCCTCGCCGGCCGCCGTCTTGTACATGCTCGCCGATGAGGCGCTTGGCGAAACCGCCGAGCTTGGCGGAAGCACTCTGGCCGTTTCCATCGAACAGGCCGGCCTCGGCGGCGATCTCATCGGCACGCTCGACCTTGCGCTCACTGCAAAAGAGGGCGCGCTCTCGATCGAGCGCCTCAAGGCCGTGCTGCCTGGCGGCAATCGCATCGAGGCCTCTGGGCTCTTGAGCCGCGGCGAGTTCGGACCGATCTTCGCCGGGCCGATCAAGCTCGAAGGCTCAGGCCTCAGGGCGCTGACCCGCTGGGCCGCGGGCGATCGCGGCATGTCGGGGCAAGCCGCGACCAGCGACTTTGTGCTCGCGGCGAACGCTATGGTCGGCGACGGCGAGCTCAAGCTTGCCGACGCAACGGGGGAGCTCAGCGCGACCAAGTTCCGTGGCGACTTGCGCTTCAAAGGCGGCGAGAGGAGCCTGATCGAGCTTAACCTCGACAGCGATCGGCTCGATTTGCGAGAGTTGATCGGCGATGGGGCCATCTGGCGCTCCTGGCTGCCTGCGGCGCCCGCGCAAGGTGGCGCGCCCGCGGCGGCTTCTGCCAAGGACGGCGCACCGGCGCCCGCCGACGCCCAGAACATCCTCGTGCAGCTTCGCGACGACGACGTGCGCGCAACTTTACGCATCGGCGAGCTTCTTCTGCCCAACATCCCGCCCGGCAAGCTCGACGCGCGCTTTGCCCTCATTCGCGATACCCTCGACGTGCAGCAGCTCGACTTTGCCGCCGGAGACGCCATCGCGCTCAACGGCAAAGGCCGCATCGAGCACTTGAGCGAAGCCCCCTCCGGGCGGGTGGATTTCGCGCTTCGTGCCGCCACCACCGACAGCCTTCGCCTTACCTCCGAGCTGTTCGGCCTGCCCGAGAGCGTGAGCCAGTCGAAGCATCTTTCGAGCCTTGCTCCCTTAGATATCCATGTTGGCCTCGTCGCTGCCCGTGAGGGCGCCGCCACCAATGCTTCGATCGAGCTTGGCGGCAAGGCGGGCGGTTCCGACGTCGTGCTCGTTGCCCACGCCGTCGGCGAGCCGGCCAAGCTGAGCGAAGCGAAGATCGACATCGACGGCAGCGTCACCGGCGACCGGCCCCAGGCGCTTCTCGTCCTCTTGTTCCCGAACCTCCCGGCCGAGCGTTTTGCGGCGGCCGGAGGGAGCCAGGGCAAGCTTACGGTCAAGCTCGCCGGCGTGCCCCAGACCAAGCTGATCGGAAAGGCAGCGCTCGAGACGGCCGCCATGAAGCTCGGCTTCGACGGCCAAGGATCGGTGCAAGAGGAAGGCGTCGCGTTCACCGGCAAGGGCTCGCTCACGAGCCAGGATGCGAGCCTCGCCCTTGCGCTGATGGGGCTCGAGGCGCCGCCCTCCGCCGCAGGCGTTCCGCTTGCCGTTCGCGCCGATATCGTCAAGCAATTTGCAAGCATCGATTTCAACGCCGTCACCGGCACGGTCGCGGGCCAAGCGCTCGACGGCAGCGCGCATTTCGATACCGGCGGCAACATGGTGCATTTCACGCTTGCCGCCAACGCCGACAGCGTGTCGCTGCCGTCTCTGCTCGGCGTACTGGTGGCATGGCAACGCACGCCCTCGACGGAAGAGATGCTGGGCGCGATCGGCGCCGGCGCCTCTGAGGTCTGGCCGTCGCGTGGCTTCTCGCTTGGCGTGATCGAGAACGCCGAAGGCGAGATCAAGCTCACTGCCAAGCAGCTGGCGCTTGGCCCGCCGTTCCAGGTGGCAGGCGCCTCGCTGCTCGCGCGCGTCGACAAGGCCGGCCTCACGCTGACCGATCTCAGGGGCCGGCTCTTCGGCGGGGCATTTGCCGCCTCGGGCACGTTGTCGCCACTCGGCGCCGGGGCCAGCCTCAAGGCCCATGCCGAGATCAAAGGCGGCAAGCTCGATGAGGTGTCGAAGAGCGTTGTTGGCGCAAGCCTCGCCAAGGGCCCGTTCGACCTCGCCTTCGACGTCGCCGGTGAGGGCTTGAGCCCGCCCGGCCTCGTCGCCGGCTTGAGCGGGGAGGGGTCGCTGTCGCTCGGCGCCGGGACCCTGCAGGGGCTGACGCCCGATCCGCTCCGCCGCGTGGCCGTATTGGCTGCCAACAAGACGATCAAGGTCGACAAGGATCAGATCGCAGCGGAGGCGCGCACCGTGCGCGAGAAGCTCACCAAGGGCGTCTATAAATTTGCGCCGACGAAATTCGCCTTCGACGTGAAGAACGGGACGCTGCGCCTCACGCCGGCGACGCTTGTGAGCCCGGGCGGTGAAACCAAGATCAACGGTTATGTGGAGCTCGCCAGCCTCAAGCTCGACAGCGAATGGGCGGTCAGCCTTGCAGGCGCCGGGAGCAAGGACGTTCCGCCGGTCGGCCTCGTGTTCACGGGCTCGCTCAATAAAGCAGACGAGATCGCGCCCGCCATCGATACCGCTGCCATCGAGAGCTACCTCACCATGCGGCGCATGCAGGAGGACGTCGAGCGCCTGGAGACGCTCGACATGAGCGGCAAGACCCCGCCGCCGCCGGTCGACGCCGACCCCGCCGCGGAGATGCCCGCCGGCGCCGAAGACGCTCCGGTGGAGGCAAACCCCTCGCCAGAGCCCGGCTCAGGCAAGAAACCGAAGCCCACCGCCGAGACCGAGGCTCCGAACCAGGCGCAGCCGCAAGCTCTGCCCTGGGCCAAGGCCGCGCCGCCTTCGACCGAAGCACTGCAGGAGCCAGTCCCGGACGGCGAGCAAAGCCAAAGCGTCGAGCCCGCCGCAGCCGAGCCAGAGACCCCGACGGCAATTCCGGTCGAGGCGACAGCCCCTGAGGCGCCGGCACCGGCGCCGGTGGCAGTGCCGGCGGCGATGGCGACGCCAGGCCCGCTCGAGGCGCCCGCGCCTTCTGACGCCGCGCCGAGCGCAGTCCCGAGCGACGGAGGGCCGAGCGATGCCGCCGCAAGCCCAGAGGCACACCCGACTCCAACGTCAGCCGAGGTCGCGCCGCCGACGCGTCCGCGTTCGTCGAGCCGATCCCGCCGTCCACCACCATCGGGCGTCCAAAGTCCTCCGCCGGAAGCAGCCGACGCTTGGAAGAAGGGCATCGGCATCTTCGGCGGTCCTTAAGGCGCCTCGCGCCGTCCACCCATCCGCTTGAGCACATAGAGGCGTATGGCGGCCGAAAGGCTCGGCTGCGCGCCCGCCCGCTCGCTGCGGCCCTTGTCGATCTCACCGACCAGCGCCGCCACGGACTTGCCGTCGGCGCGGGCAATGCCGGCAAGCGCGTCCCAGAATTCAGTCTCGAGCGAGACGGATGTGCGGTGCCGCGCGATGGTGAGCGAGCGCTTGTTGCCTGGTCGCGCCATGACTTCTCGTTGAGACCCCGGGGCCCTATCGTTTCGGGCCGACCATGTCCTCCGGCCTCACCAAGCGGTCGAAGTCCTCCTCGCGGACATGGCCGAGCCGCGCCGCTTCCTCGCGCAAGGTGGTGCCGTTCTTATGCGCCGCCTTCGCGATCTCGCTCGCCTTGTCATAGCCGATATGGGGCGCCAGAGCCGTGACCAGCATGAGCGACTGCTCCATATGCTGCTTGATGCATTCCCGGTCGGCCTCGATGCCGACGACGCATTTCTCGGTGAAGCTGTCGGCGACGTCGGTGAGGAGCCTGATGGATTGGAGCATGGTGTAGGCGATGACTGGCTTGAACACGTTGAGCTCGAGATGCCCCTGGCTGCCGGCAAAGGAGATGGTCGTGTTGTTGCCCATGACCTGCGCCGCGACCATGGTCACCGCCTCGCATTGGGTGGGGTTGACCTTGCCCGGCATGATCGAGGAGCCGGGCTCGTTCTCAGGCAGGACCAGCTCGCCGAAACCGGAGCGGGGGCCTGAGCCCAAGAGGCGGATGTCGCTCGCGATCTTGAACAGGGACACGGCGACGGTGTTGAGCGCGCCGTGGGCGAACACCATCGCGTCATGGGTGGCGAGGGCCTCGAACTTGTTCTCAGCGCTGACGAAAGGGAGCCTCGTCATCTCGGCGATCTTGGCGGCAAAGGCCTCGGCAAACAGCGCGCTCGTGTTGAGGCCGGTTCCGACCGCCGTGCCCCCTTGCGCCAGCGCATAGAGACCGTGCAGCGTGAATTTGATGCGCTCGATGCCGTGATCGACTTGTGCCGCATAGCCGCCGAATTCTTGCCCCAAAGTGAGCGGCGTGGCGTCCTGCAAATGGGTGCGGCCGATCTTGAGAATGTCTTGGAAAGCCTCGGCTTTGTCCTTAAGCGCCTGGTAGAGCCGGGAGAGCGCCGGGTTGAGCCGGTAGGCGATCTCCTCTGCTGCGGCGACGTGCATGGCGGTGGGAAAGACGTCGTTGGAGGATTGGCCGAGATTGACGTGATCGTTGGGGTGAACGGGGCGTTTTGAGCCAAGGGACCCACCAAGCATCTCGCTTGCGCGGTTGGCAATCACCTCGTTGAGATTCATGTTGCTCTGTGTACCGGAGCCGGTTTGCCAGACGACCAGGGGGAAATGACCATCGAGCTTGCCTTCGATCACCTCGTCTGCGGCCGCGGCGATGGCCTTCGCCAGGCGCTCCTCAAGGAGGCCGATATCGCGATTGGTGAGGGCGGCCGCCTTCTTGACCAGCGCAATCGCCCGGATCATGGGCTTCGGCATGACCTCGTCGCCGATCCTGAAGTTCCGCCGCGAGCGCTCGGTCTGGGCGCCCCAATACCGGTCGTGCGCCACCTCGATCGGCCCAAGCGAATCGGTCTCGGTACGCGTGGAAGTAGGGGATTGGCTCAAAGGACCTCTGTCTTGAGGCATGCTCACTCTCCTGTCGAAGGCGTTTCGGCGCGCGGGCACTCTACCCCGTCTTGGCAGCCGCCGAATGCCCTACCGGCTCTGTGGGGGCTAGGCTATAACATCGTTAAAAAGGGTGGGAGCACGCGCTCGTTCGATGCGTTGCGGCATTCTGCCGAGGAGCGCCGAGAGCTTACGGCATCTATTTTCCGTAAACTTGGGTGAGGAAGGCTAGTGGCTGAAGTTCCGGTGAAAATGGCGCTGCCCGCGCCGCGTGCCGAGCGCATGTCGCTGCTCTTCGCGCGCTGCGCCGCTGCTCTTGTCTGCGCCATTGGCGGGATCGTCCTCCTGGGATGGCAGCTCCCCATTCCGCGGCTGACCCACGCGCTTCCCAGCCTCATCAGCATGACGCCCGACGCGGCTGCCGGCATCCTGGCCGCGGGGGTTGCCCTGTTCTGCTTCACCCTCAGGCCGCTCCGCCCGATTTCGCGGATGATCGGCTTCGCCCTTGTCGTTTTGGGCCTCGCCATCCTCTTCGAGGATCTGTTCGGCTTCAGCCTCGGCATCGATCAGGCGCTGCTCCGGGGCAACATGCTTGCGGCCGACGCGACATCGGCGGGAAAGCCGTTGCGCATGGCGCCGGGCATCACCGGATCGTTGATCCTGTTCGGGCTTGCAATCCTGTACGCCAAACAGGGGAGGGTGCTGTCGGCCTTCAGCCAGATCTTGGCGCTGGTCATCCTCGCCCAGGTTTTGATCGTGCTCGCCGGCTATGCCTACGGCGTGGCCACCTACGACTACCCGTTCCCCTTCACCTCCATGTCGATCTACGGCGCGCTGAGCGGGTTCCTGCTCGCGCTCGGCCTGCTTGCGGCCTCGCCGGAATACGGCATCGCGGCGGCGATCGTGGAGCAGTCGCCGGCCGGCGAGATGCTGCGCCGGCTCCTGCCCGGCATCGTCGTGCTGCCGCTCGTCATCGGCTGGTTCGCCCATCAGGCCGAGGCCCATACCTACTACGACAGCGCCGCCACGCTCGCCATCTTCGCCGTGGCGAGCATCCTCGTGCTGGCCGTGTTCGCCTGGACTACGATCGGGGCCGTCAGGCGCGCCGACCGTGATCGCAACGCGGCGCTCATGGAGCTGCGCGGCCAGCGCGAATGGCTGAGCACGACGCTTGGAAGCATCGGTGACGGCGTCATCGCCACCGATCCAAACGGCAGCGTGCTGCTCCTCAACAAGATCGCCGAGCAGATGACGGGATGGTCGGGTGCGGAAGCCCGCGGCCGGCCGATCTGGGAGGTCTTCCGCGTCATCAACGAGGGGTCGCGCAAGCCGGTGGACGACCCGGCGCTGAAGGCGCTCCGCGAGCGCGCGGTGACGCGGCTCGAATCCGGCGCGCTCCTCGTCACTCGCGACGAGAAGGAGCTGCCGGTGGAGCATAGCGGCGCGCCCATTCTCGGCTTCGACGGCTCGCTCGCCGGCTCCGTGCTCATCTTCCGCGATGTCACCGAGCGGAGGCGCACCGCGCAGCGCCAGACCATGCTGGTCGGTGAGCTCAATCACCGGGTCAAGAATGCGCTCGCCATCGTGCAGTCGCTGGTGCAGGCGAGCCTGCGCCAAGCCACCTCAAGGCCGGCGCAGGCCATGGCCCAGACCCTTGCCGAGCGCTTGCAGGCCTTGCATCGAGCCCACGATCTCCTGCTCGAATCGCAATGGTCGGGGGCGAGCCTCAAGGCCATGGTGGAGCGCGAGCTCGAACCTTATCGCCGGGAGGGCGGGCCGAAGGTCATGATCAAGGGTCCCGACGTTCTGCTCCCGCCGCAATGCACCTCGATCCTCGCCATGACGCTGCATGAGCTCGCCACCAACGCCGTGAAATACGGGGCGCTCTCGCACAATGCCGGCCAGCTCGGCATCAGCTGGAAGACTACGCGGGGCAACCGGCTCCTGCTCAATTGGGAGGAGCGGGGGAGCCTGGTCCCGGTTGCGGCAAGGCGCGGCAACGGCTTCGGCATGCAGCTCATCGATAAGGGCATCCGCCACAATCTCGGCGGCGACACCAAGGTCGAGTTCAGGCCGACCGGCCTCTATGTGGAGCTGAACGTGCCGCTCGAGCCTTCGAATGAGCCGCGCATGAAACCGCAAAGGGCGCCGGCCGAGCTGGCCTGAAGCCTATTCGAGCGCGCTGATTTCCTCGTTGGCGTGACGTAAGCGCTCTGAGAAATCCCGCGTCAAATTGCTGAGGATGGTGATCATGATATTGGGGTGGGTGGCGGCGAGCTCCTGCAGCTGCTCGACCGCGAGGCCGTAGCAGATCACCCGCTCGTCGGCGACGATATCGGCCGAGCGCTTGCCGCCATCGAGCAGCGCCATCTCGCCGAAGCTCAAGCCCGGTCCGATCGAGGCCACGCGCTTTTTGCGCTCGCCCGGGACCCTGATCTGGACGCTGACCGTGCCGCGGGCCACCACGAAGAAGAGCTTCGCCTCGGCGCCCTCGCGGATGATGACCTCGCCCTTGTCGAAGATGAGCGGCCGCACGATGGGCTCGATGAGCCGGTATTCCTCGGGCTTCAGCCCCTTGAACAGGTCGAGCTCGGAGAGGGCGAATTTCGGCCCTGAGACGCCCTGCGGCGAGCGGGCGAGCAGCTGATCCTCGCACCATTCAAGCGCCGCGTCGGCGTCGCAAAAGACGCGCACGAGACGGTTCTCCTCATGCGCGGCAAGCTCGCGGGCAAGCGCCGCGAGCGGCCCGTCGTCGGCGATCGCGGAGAACACGAGCTCGGTCTTCCCTCCGGCCATGGATCGCGTCGCGCGCCAGATCAGCTTGCGCGCCGAGGTGTCGGCGAAGTGCACCCGCTTGAAGTCGACGACGACGTAGTCTGCCTCGGTCGCCAACTGTGTGAGCTTCCGCAAGAGCTGCTCGGTCGAGCCGAAAAACAGCGCCCCCTGCACCTCGATCACGACGACCTTGCGGCCTTCTTTGGCCAGCACCTTGCGCTCTTCCGGCGTACGCAGGCGGTTTGACCGCACCACGTCGCCGCAATAGTCGCGCCGGATCACGCTCCGCACATTGGTCCGGTTGTTGAAAGCGTGCAGCTCGAACTCGTTGGAGATCTCCTGGCAGACGCGGATGCCGCGCATGCTGTTGCCGCTGGCGTCGATCGGGGGCGAATAGACGGCAATGCCGATCTGCCCAGGGATGACGGCGATGATGCACCCAGACACGCCGCTCTTGGCCGGCATGCCGACCTCATAGGCCCATTCCCCGGCATAGTCGTACATGCCGCAGGAGTTCATCACCGACAGCACGTCGCGCACATATTGCGCCTCGAACACGCCCTCGCCGGTGATCGGGTTGGTGCCGTCATTGGCGAGCGTGGCGGCCATGATGGCGAGGTCGCGGCAGGTGACGTTGACCGAGCACTGCCGGAAATAGAGGTCGAGCACCTCGTTCGGATCGCGGCGGATCATGCCAGTGTTGAGCATCATATAGGCAATGGCGCGATTGCGGTGGCCGGTCGCCTGCTCGGAGCGAAACACCTGCTCGTCAATCTCGAGGTCGCGCCCGGCGAGGCTCGCGAACAGCGCAAGCATGTTGGCGATGCGCTGCTCCTGCGTAGCGCCGCCCATGAGCTCGGCGACGGCGATGGCGCCGGCATTGACCATGGGGTTGAACGGGCGGTTGGCGACCTCGTCGAGCACGATGGAGTTGAACGCCTCTCCCGTGGGCTCGACGCCGACATGGGTGAGCACCGCGTCGCGGCCATAGCGCTGCAGCGCGTAGCCGTACATGAAGGGCTTGGAGACGGATTGGATGGTGAAGGCGCGATCGGCGTCCCCCACCGCGTAGACCTGGCCGTCGACGGTGGCGAGGGCGATGCCGAAGGCGGCAGGATCGGCCTTGCTGAGCTCGGGGATGTAATCGGCGGGGTTTCCCCCGGTCAGTCCCGAGACGCGCTCATGCAGCTCCGCGAGATAACCTTGGACGGGCGCTAGCGCCGCTGAGGCCTTTGGGTCGAGGACGCGTTGCACGCCAGCAGCCTTGTTCAACGCGGCACCCCAAGATTAAGCTGCAATATTCGCCACAGCCGTAACTTAATGCGGGAATTATGCCAGGCCCAAATCCGCGCCTCAGTCAAGGTCAATGACTTAGGCGCTTGAATGAGTGCTTAAACTTTGTGCAAGGGCGAGGAAGCCCGCGGCAGTTGCGGACTATTTCTTGCGGAAGCGGTCGAGATGCACGACCTCTGCCGGCGGCCGTGACATGACGACCTCGGCGGTTCCTTGAGGCTCGGTGTCGTCCTGGACGGGATCGGCGCTCCCGCGCGGCTCGTCCGCCTCGCCCACGAGATCCGGGAGGGCGGCTGCCATGTGCTGGCGGGCCGAATCGTTGGCGGCGCCGGGCTTGCCGAACTGTAGACCGAACTGGGCGGACGGATCGTAGAACGCCTTGACCGCGCTGAACGGGACCACGAGCCGCTCCGGCACGTTGGAGAAGGAAAGCTTGACCTCGAATCGCTCGTTCGTCACCAGCAGGTCCCAGAACTGGTACTGTAGGACG
>JAENXG010000551.1 GCA_016649675.1 Methyloceanibacter sp. | reverse complement strand
GACATGCATAAGAGTCGCGTTCACGCCACGCTCGGCGCTGTCGCCGTCGACGCCTTTGCGACTTCAAGCCTGCAGTTTTGCAAGCGCCCTCATCGCGCCGAGAGAGCCCGAAGGCTCACGCGCGGCGGCACACCTTCAATGAGGATTCAGACGCGTGGAGGAGGGAGAGGTGGATTGTCCGATCGGGACACAACGCTCGGGATCAGAAGCCGCGACTTCTCTGAGGACGATATGGCCGGCGCAAATGCTGACGGCTTTACCAGAGCGCCCGGAACACTGAAGCATTGAGCACACATCCGGAGGCCGACCCGCAGTCGCCGGACCCGCGCTTGTCGCAGGATGTCCCGTGCGGGCAGCAATCGGCTTGCATTGCCGTGTGAGACGTCTGTGGCGAGCCGGCGCGCGCCATGCTGCCCGCGCAACCGGCAGCAGGGCTACGGAAAGTGCGACGACAGCGACAAAAATTGCGCGAATTGTGCTCATGGCTAGGCTTAAGCACTATCTGCGGGCCCAATCGGGTGTCAAGTGACGGCGTCGTGAGCAGCCTAGCGGGCAACCTTGGCCCAAGCGTTTTGTCCGCTTTTGGCACTTAGCGGACGAACTCGCTGGGTTCGTGTAACGTCGGCTTTTGACCCAGAGCAGACATTCGGTTTCCCAAATGGACCAAGCTCGAGGTTGCGCACCCTCAGACGGCGCAAGGCCTTCAGCGTCTCGTCGCCGATAGAGATGTTCTCGCAAATTTCTTGTCCAATCAGGTGATCGAGCCGATGACGCCCTCGATCAGATAATTGGTCTGCTGAAGTTCGTCGGCATAGGGTCCATAGGTCGTTCCGGCCGGCACCACCCGCTTGCCGGTGTTGTCCATGATCGGACCGACGAAGATTGCGTCCTCGTTCTTCATCGCCTGCATGGCGGTCGTGGCGGCGTTGATCGCCTCCGGGGTCGCTCCGGCACCGAACGGGCTCGACCGGACATAATCCTTGTCGTATCCGCCGGTGACGAAGTTCGGCAGGGTTCCGCCCCTCTGCAGCGTTTCAATGAACGTCTCGAACATTTCGGTCCACTTGTAGTCGGCGCCGGTGATGTAGCCCTTGGGGGCGAGCGGGGCCTGGTCGAAGGCGTGACCGCATGTCTTGACGCCACGGCCCTCTGCCGTCTCGATGACAACCCTCGGGGCGTCCAGGTGACACCCAATCACATCGCAGCCCGCGTCCACGAGCGCATTCGTCGCCGCGGCGTCGTGAGCCGCATCCTCCCACTCGCCGGTGAAGATGACCCGCACGGTTGCATCAGGATTGGTCTGGCGGCTTCCCAGAAGGAATGAATTCACGTTGACGAGCACGGTGCCGAACGCCATGCCGGCCACAAAACCGAGTTTGTTCGTGGTCGTGCTCAGGCCTGCGGCAACGCCGTTCACGTAGTGGCCCTGGTTGATCAATGCGTTTTGGCTACCGACGTTCCGCGGGTTGGCGCCGCTTTCGAGCGCCGAGGCTTGGCGGAACAAGACATCCGGGTATTTCTTCGCCATCGCCAGCAGGAAAGGATCGTCGCCGAACGACGTCGAAAAGATCAGGCCGGCGCCATCGTCGGCGATCAAGCCCTCCATCGCCTCGGTGTAGGCTCTGGTTTC
>JAENXG010000385.1 GCA_016649675.1 Methyloceanibacter sp. | reverse complement strand
CACCGGCGTTATTGATGCGATTCTGGCGGCCGACAAGGATCGGCCGAAGAAGCAGCGGCACACGGGCAAGCGCATTTTCGAGCGGCTCTGCGACGAGCACGGGTTTACGGGCAAGATCACGATTGTGAAGGACTACGTTGCCGGCTGGCGCCAGCGGACGCAGGAGATGTTCGTGCCGCTCGTGCATCCGCCAGGGCATGCACAGGCCGACTTCGGCGAAGCGATCGGCGTGATCGGCGGCGTCGAGCGCAAAATCCACTTCTTTGCGATGGACCTGCCGCATTCCGACGCGATCTTCGTTGCGGCCTACCCGGCAGAGACGACGGAAGCCTTCTGCGACGGACATGTGCGAGCATTCGCTTTCTTCGGCGGCGTGCCGCAGTCGATCCTCTACGACAACACGAAGATCGCGGTTGCCCGCATTCTCGGCGATGGCAAGCGCCAGCGCACGCGCGTGTTCAGCGAGCTGCAATCGCACTACCTGTTCACGGATCGGTTTGGCCGCCCGGGCAAGGGTAACGACAAGGGCAAGGTCGAGGGGCTCGTTGGGTATGCGCGGCGGAACTTCCTCGTGCCGATTCCCGTGTTCGCTGACTTCGCGGCGTTGAACGCCCACCTGCTCGTCGGCTGCCGGAAGCGGTTGGCAGACCGGCTGCGTGGCCATGATGGAACGATCGGCGAGCGGCTGGAGCACGATCTTGCTGCCTTGCAGAGGCCGCTGCCGGCACCCTACGATGCTTGCGACAAGAAGCCGGGCAGCGTCAACTCGCTCTCGCTCGTGCGCTATCGGCTGAACGACTACTCGGTGCCGACGGCCTTCGGGCATCAGAAGGTGCTGGTCCGTGGCTACGTGCATGAGGGCGTTATCGCCTGCGGGGCGGAGATCATCGCACGTCATCCACGTTCCTACGAGCGCGAGGACTTTGTGTTCAATCCGCTGCACTACCTGGCGCTTATTGAGCAGAAGATCAACGCGCTCGACCAGGCGGCGCCGCTCGCCGATTGGAAGTTACCCGAAGAGTTCATGACGTTGCGGCGTCTTCTGGAAGCCCGGATGGGCAAAAAGGGCAAGCGCGAGTTCGTGCAAGTGCTGCGGCTGATGGAGGTGTTCAAGATCGACGACGTGGCCGCCGCTGTGCGCGATGCCATCGCGCGCGGCGCAGTCGGCTTCGATGCCGTGAAGCATCTGGTGCTGTGCCGCATCGAGCGGCGTCCGCCACGCCTCGACATGACGATCTATCCGTATCTGCCCAAAGCGACGGTCGCGACAACATCGGCGCGGTCGTACATGGATCTGCTGGCCGGAGTAGCGGCATGACCGACACACCGCAGATCCTGCTCGTCCACCATCTGAAGGCGTTGAAGCTGCCGACGTTCTTGCGAGAGTACGACAAGGTCGCCCGGCAGTGTGCGGCTGAAGGCATCGACCATCCACGTTACCTGATGCGGCTGGCCGAGATGGAGATGATTGATCGCGAGCGCCGCATGGTGGAGCGCCGGATCAAGGCGGCGCGGTTCCCGACCGTCAAAAGCCTCGACAGCTTCGACTTCCTGGCCTTGCCATCGTTGAACAAGATGTTGGTGCTGGAGCTGGCGCGCTCGGACTATGTCGAGCGGCGCGAAAATATCATCGCCGTCGGCAACAGCGGCACGGGCAAGAGCCACATCGCGCTCGGGCTCGGCTTGGCGGCCTGCCAGAAGGGTCTATCGGTTGGCTTCATCACGGCGTCGGCTCTCGTCCACGAACTGCTCGAAGCGCGTGACGAAAAGCGGTTACTGCGCCTTCAGCGTCAGCTCGCCGGCTACAAGCTGCTGATCATCGACGAACTCGGTTATGTGCCGCTCTCTGCGACTGGGGCCGAGCTACTGTTCGAGGTCTTCAGCCAGCGCTACGAGCGCGGCAGCACGTTGGTCACGAGCAATCTGCCGTTCGACGAGTGGACGTCCGTGTTCGGCTCCGAGCGGCTCACCGGCGCGCTCCTCGACCGCCTCACGCATCACGTCCATATCCTCGAAATGAACGGCGATAGCTTCAGGCTCGCTGACTCCAGGCGCCGGTCACGCCGAGCGCGGTCAGAGCCGCAGTCGGACGCGGCCCCTCAGGAATGAAACGCGACAAGCAAGAAGGCCCCCGATATCGGGGGCCTTCTTGCTTTTCACGCCTTATGCCTGGGCGGGCTCGTCCGATGACGGTCCGACCTTGGGGCGGCGTGACCTGCGCTTGGAATGGGCGAGCCTGAAGCTGTTGCCGTTCATTTCCAGGATATGGACGTGATGCGTCAGCCGGTCGAGCAACGCGCCTGTGAGCCGCTCCGAACCGAACACCGATGTCCACTCGTCGAAGGGCAGATTGCTGGTGACCAGGGTGCTGCCGCGCTCGTATCTCTGCGAGAACACCTCGAACAGCAGCTCGGCGCCAGTCGTCGACAACGGCACGTAGCCGAGCTCGTCGATGATCAGCAGCTTGTAGGCGGCGAGCTGGCGCTGCAGGCGCAACAGCCGCTTCTCATCACGGGCTTCGAGCAGTTCGTGGACGAGAGCGGAGGCCGTCATGAAGCCGACCGATAAGCCCTTCTGACAAGCCGCCAGGCCGAGCCCGAGCGCGATGTGGCT
>JAENXG010000432.1 GCA_016649675.1 Methyloceanibacter sp. | reverse complement strand
TCGACCGCCAAGGGGATGCCGAGATCCTTGGCGAAATGATTGAGCGTGCCGAGAGGGAGCACCCCAAGCGGCACGCGGGATTCGGCAAGGACGCCCGCGACGGTACGGATGCTGCCGTCGCCGCCGCCGACCACGATGGCGTCGATCTCCCCGCGCTTGGCTTGCGAGAGAGCCGTTTTGGCGGCCGCATGCAGTCCTTCGCCCTCGACGAATTTGATTGCAGCGGCGACGCCATGATGGGCGAAGGCGGCCGAGAGCGCGGTCTGTACATCCTCGGCAAGCTTCTGGCTGAAGGCGCCGGCGCCCGCATTCATCAGCGCCGCGACCCGCCTCACAGTGACGGTCGCGCTGCGCTCTGGAGCAAGGTCAGAAGCGGAGGCTTCCACCATGGGTCTTTAGAAACCTAGCGGGCCCTAGCGGCCGCGAGCGAACCTATCAGCGCATGAGGGGTGGGTGGAAGAGCGCGTCGGCTCCTCACATCCTCGCATCGGCCCCGAAACTCGGACGCAGGTGCAAGGCGGTGAGCCAGCCGGAGACGCGCCGGCCAACCATGGGCGCAAGGTCGTAGTCTTTCGCGCGGCTGAGCCAGCTTCGGACCGCCAGATCAAGCACCTTCGGGCCGAGAGGGCCCAGGTCGAGATGGTAGACGATCCAATAGAGGAGCGTTGTCATGTGCCGATAACGAAGAGCCATGCCTTTCGGTTGCAAGAGCTTTGCGGCGTTTTTTTGGGGGATATTCGGCGAGGTGCTGGCGGCTCCCGGAACCGTCAGGATTTCTGCGCTTCCTCGATATAAAGCTGGCGGAAGGCGCGCGCCACCGGCCCCGGCCGCCCGTCACCGATCGGAACGCCGTCGATCTCGACCACCGGCAGCACGAAGGCCGACGCCGCGGTCATGAACGCCTCCTTTGCGGCAAGCGCCTCGGCCACGCTGAAGGGGCGCTCCTCGAAGCTGACGCCTTCCATGGCGGCGAGCCGGAGCACGGCGCGCCGCGTCACGCCGGGCAGGATGTGATGCCCGAGCGGCTGGGTGCGGATCACGCCTTGGGCGTCGAGGACGAAGGAGGAGGAGGAGGTCCCCTCGGTCACGCAACCGTCCTCGACCATCCACGCCTCGTACGCGCCTTTCAACTTGGCCGCCTGCTTGCCCATGACCTGGGCCAGCATTGAAGTGGACTTGATATCGCGCCGCCTCCAACGGATATCGGGGATGGTGATCACCTTCACCCCCGTCGCGGCATAAGGGTTGGCGATGAGCGGCCGGCTCTGGGTGAAGGCGACGACGGTCGGCGCGGCATTCTCGGGGTAGGCGAAGTCGCGGTCCGCAACCCCGCGCGTGATCTGGAGATAGACGATACCTTCGTCCACGCCGTTCCGCCTGATCAGCTCCTCATGCAGCTCCCTTAAAGCCCCATGGCTCATGGGCGCGGCCAGCGCGATCTCTCCGAGCGAGCGGTCGAGGCGGGCAAGATGGGCGTCGAAATCGACAAGGCGACCGCCGAGCACCGCAGTGACCTCGTAGACGCCGTCGCCGAAGAGAAAGGCGCGGTCGAAGACCGAGACCTTCGCCTCGTCCTCCGGCACATAGCTGCCATTCACATAGACGATGCGGGACATGGGACGTCAGGTCGCGGCGAGCGCCTCGACCGTCAGCAAGAGGAGGGGGAAGGTTGCACGCGCAAGCCCGCCTCCTCGATCAGAGCGAGGTCGTCGGCCGCGTCGTTATTGGCGGTGGTGAGCAGCTTGTCGCCGTGGAAGATCGAGTTGGCGCCGGCGAGGAAGCAGAGGATCTGCGCTTCCTTGGAAAGCCCACGCCGCCCGGCGGAGAGTCGCACCCGCGACAACGGCATCAGGATGCGAGCGGTGGCCACCATGCGCACGAGATCGAGCGGCTCGACCGGCGGCAGGTCTTGCAATGGCGTGCCGGGCACGGCGGCGAGCGCGTTGACCGGCACGCTTTCCGGATGCGGATCGAGATTGGCGAGGGTCTGCAACAGTCGCGCCCGGTCCTCGATGCTCTCGCCCATGCCGATGATGCCACCGCAACAGACCTGGAGCCCGGCGCTGCGCACCCGCGCCAACGTATCGAGCCGCTCCTGATAGGTCCGCGTGGTGACGATCTCGCCGTAGAATTCGGCCGAAGTGTCGAGGTTATGGTTATAGGCGGTCAGGCCGGCGTCGGCGAGACGGTCGGCTTGCGACTGGCTCAGCATGCCGAGGGTGACGCAAGCCTCCATGCCGAGTTCGCGCACGCCCTTGACCATGGCGAGCACGCTGTCGAACGCCTCCCCATCCTTCACCTCGCGCCAGGCCGCGCCCATGCAGAAG
>JAENXG010000393.1 GCA_016649675.1 Methyloceanibacter sp. | reverse complement strand
CCGCAGCGCTCCAGCAGCCCCCTGACGAAGGCCTCCTGCCCTTGGCCAAGCTCCGGCAGGAATTCCGTCCACGAGCTTTCATCCGCCGTGCCGATCTCGAAGACCAGCACCTTGTTCACGCGGGAGGCGAGCGCCCGCAGGAATTGCTCGGCCGCGGCAACGGGCGGAAGCGCGGATTGTCCGGTTTGGACGGCTCAGGCGTCACATAGACGAGGCGCACCTCGCGCTGATTTTGGCGCGCACGCTCTCGAGAAAGCTTTGCCACTGCATGAGCCATCGCCTCAGCCCGTTCTTCGAGGCGTAAAGGCCGAGCAGCCGGAGCTGCTCCTCTTTCAGAAGCTTGGGCTTCTTGCCGGTGAGCCGATAAAGCGCCTCGCGCAGCTTGCGCTGGAGCGGCCGGATCAGACGCTTCTTGTCCCACCACTCTTCATAGGATTGGTCGCTGGCGCGCTTGAGGAACTGCTCGAGGAGTGCCTCGCGGGTCGGCTCAAGCGTCAGCACCGTCAACGCCGCCCCGGCCTCGGTCAGGGCCTTGATGGCCGGGTCGCTGGCGTATTCCTCGAAGCGCCTGGAAAACGGCCGCATGATATCGTAGTGGACCACGAGGCCAGGGGTGCGCCCCCCGCGCCTGACGAACCCGGGCGAGACCCTTGCGGGAAAGCTCGTTGCCGCTCGTGCGCTGCCGGGTCTTGGCGTCCGCGGGCAGATAATCGGAGATATCTTTGGGGAGCCGGTCATACACAAATTCGCGCATGAGCGTGCTCTTGCCCGAGCCCGAGGGACCGGCGATCAAGAAGATATGCTTGAGGCCGCTGGTGACCGCCGCTTCCGCCTCGCGCCGCTGATTGCCGAGCGGACGCGGACTGTGCAACGACAGGCTGGAGCGAATGGCTATGCTGCTGGTCAACTCTCCCCCTCCCCCGACGGAAGCCATCAAACTATCATACTAGATTAACTATGTAGGGAAAGTCGTGAAACGGAAGTCTAATTATCATCCGCGGCGTCGAATAAAATTTCTGATGTCGAGGAAGGCGGCGGCACGGCGAGCATGATCGTTTCCCACGCCCATAAATTCATCTTCCTCAAGACCAAGAAGACGGCAGGGACGAGCATCGAGCTTGCCTTGAGCGAGTTGTGCGGGCCGGAAGATATCCTCACGCCGCTGACCAAGATCGACGAGGGCTTGCGCGAAGGAAGACGGGGCGCGCAGAACTGGCGCCGCCATGGCTGGTGGGGCAGTCCGCGCCCATTATGGAAGCGCCGCTTCCTCAAATTCACCGCCGAGGACTACGGCTTCTACAATCACATGAAGGCGGTCGAGGCGAAGGCGCTCATCGACGACGACAAAGTATGGCGGAGCTATTTCAAATTCGCATTCGACCGCAATCCATGGGACCGGCAGGTCTCATTTTATCACCACCGCTATCGCCGCGAAACCGAGCCCCCGCCTTTCGCGAGCTTCATCCACGGGGATCGGCGGGCGCACATCAACAATTACGAGATCTATTCCATCGAGGGCGACGTGGCGGTCGATTTCGTCGGTCGCTTCGAGACCCTTGAAGCGGACCTGAAGCACGCGCTTCAGCAAGTGGGACTCACGCTGGACACTGCACTGTCCCGCGCCAAGACCACCTTCCGCAAGGATGCCAGGCCCTATCGCGATTATTACGACGACGACACGCGCAGGATCGTCGGCGATTGGTATAAGCCGGAGATCGCGCTACTCGACTACAAGTTCTGACCGGGCTTCACGGCCCCTCCCCGCCCGCATGATCATCTCGCATCAGCATAAATTCATCTTCCTCAAGACGAAAAAGACCGCCGGCACGGCCATCGAGGCCGCGCTCTCGGAGCTGTGTGGGCCATTGGACGTGGTCACGCCCTATCGCGAGGAGAGCGAGCAGGACCGCAAAGGACCGCCGCCGCAGAATTACTGCATCGAGCATCCGCTCAAGCCCAAGCGGCCGCTTCTGCGGCGCCTGCTGATGCGGCCCGAGCGCTACTACCATCCGAGCGTCGGCTTCTACGAGCATATGCCGGCATGGCGGGTACGCACCTATGTCGGCGAAGCGGTGTGGGGCAGCTATTTCAAATTCGCCTTCGACCGCAATCCGTGGGACCGGGAAGTGTCCTGGTATCTCTACAAGACCAAGACCAAGCGCTTCCGGCCGAGCTTCGAGCGCTTCATGGGGAACCGCCGGCGTGCCTATGTGGCGAACTACGAGATCTACACGATCGACGGTGCGCTCGCCGTCGACTTCGTCGGCCGTTACGAGAGCCTCGAAGCCGACCTCAACAAGGCGCTTCAGATGGCGGGCGTCGACCGCCGCTTAAAGGTGCCGCGCACCAACGTCACCCCGAACAAGGACTCGGAGCGCGACTACCGGAGCTATTATTCCGACACGACGCGGGCGCTCGTCGCCGACTGGTACAAGCCCGAGATCGCGCTGCTGGGTTATGGGTTTTGAGAGGGCTGCGTAGGCTCAGGTTCAAGCGCCTAAATTTGTGGCCACGGCTTAGCGCACAAATACT
>JAENXG010000067.1 GCA_016649675.1 Methyloceanibacter sp. | reverse complement strand
GCCGAGCGCGGCGACATCCCAAGCTTCCGCGAGCAAGGCTTCAACTTCTATCTCGTCCGCCCGGTCAGGCCCTTGTCGCTGCTCACCCAGCTGTTCGGCGACCTCGCAGAGGAGCCCGACAAAACGTCTGAGGCGGCGCCCCCTGCCCGCGGCGCGCTGCGCGCGACCTCTTCAGAGGGGAAAGGCGCCTCGATCCTTCTTGCCGAGGACAACGACATCAACGCGCTTCTCGCCTGCAGCGTCTTGGAGAAGTCGGGCGCCCGCGTCGTCCGCGTGAGAAACGGCTCCGAGGCGATCGCCAAGGTCCGCAACGAGCTCACCGATTCCCGGGGCAAGGGCTTCGACCTCGTGCTCATGGACATCCACATGCCCGACATGGACGGGGTGGAGGCCGCGCGCCGCATCAGGGCGCTTTATCCCGAGGATGCACGCCCGGCTGAGGGGCGGCCTCCCATCGTGGCGTTGACCGCCAACGCCTTTGCGGAAGACCGCGCCGCCTATCTCGAGGCCGGGCTCGACGACTATCTCGCCAAGCCCTTCGAGAAAGCGGACCTGGCAGCCCTGCTTGCGCGCTGGCGGCGCCCCGAGGCTGCGGCGGAAGGACAAGCCGGCCTCGGCGCCGCTTAAAAATTCATATCGCGGCAAAAGCGTGGGCAAGCTGTGCGCTTTCCCCACACTGTCACATGGAGTTCGAATTGGTTTGCTAACCGGCTTTTGTTGTGGCCGAATCGGGGTCGCCCGCGGTCAGGTATTGCATCTGTAGCCCGCGAGGTTCCCCGTGGCGCGCTCATTCTAACTGCCAGGCGGGCTCGATACGCCGATGAAGCCAACGTCAGGACGCTTTGCGGGCAGATTTCGTGGCGGAGCCATGTTTCCAGGGCTGATGTTCAAGCCAAGCCAGGGGGGCGTCTTCCCCTTCAGGGGTCGGCGAGGGTTCAATGTCGGAGCCCTGGGGCGCCGCTTTCAGCCCCCCAAAGTCTATGGCCGGATTGGATCGCTTGAGGTGCGCCTCGCCCGCAAGCGGAGCGAGATCCGGCGCGCCCAGCGCCTCCGCTACAAAGTCTTCTACGAAGAGATGTCGGCCATTCCCGGCGCCCTCGCCATGCTGTCGCGGCGTGACGAGGACGACTATGACGCCGTTTTCGACCATCTCCTCGTGCTCGATCATGGCGAGGCCACCAATGGCCGGCGCTGGCGGCGTTCCAAGGTTGTCGGCACCTATCGCATGCTGCGCCAGGAGGTGGCCGACCTCTATGACGGCTTCTACACGCAAGGCGAATACGACATCGCACCGCTACTGCAGGCGAAACCCGACTACAGCTTCATGGAGCTTGGCCGGTCCTGCGTGCTCAAGCCCTACCGCAACAAGCGGACGCTGGAGCTGCTCTGGCAAGGCGTGTGGTCCTATGTGCGCGAGCACAGCGCCGACGTCATGATCGGCTGCGCGAGCTTCGAGGGGACCGACCCTTCAGCGCACGCTCTCGCTCTTAGCTTCCTTCACCATACATCGCTGGCGCCGGCGGAGTGGCGGGTGCGGGCGCACGAGCATTTGCGCGTCGACATGAATATGATGCCGCGTGAGGCGGTCAACGCGCGGGCGGCCCTCAAGGCGCTTCCTCCGCTGATCAAGGGCTATTTGCGGGTCGGCGCCTATGTCGGCGACGGCGCCGTGATCGACCATCAGTTCGGCACGACCGACGTCTTCATCATCATGCCGGTCGAGGCGATCAAGACACGCTACTTCGCCCATTTCGGCGCCCGCGACGAGCTCAGCGCCCCCATCGCCCAAGATTTCGCCCCGCTGAATTAGTGCCCGCGAGCCAGGAGCCAGACCGGGCTTCTGGTTTGACGCGCCTATAGGGCGCGCCTAAATTCCGAGCCCATGCGACATACCGACCCCAATGAAGCCCTCAAGGCCGCGGCCGAAGCCGCTATCGGCTTGCGCCAGCTCAACGAACGCTCGCGCGAGGTCTTCAAGCGCATCGTCGAGGCCTACCTAGCGACTGGCGAGCCGGTGGGCTCGCGCAATCTAAGCCGGGCGCTGCCGATGACGCTGTCGCCGGCATCCGTGCGCAACGTCATGTCAGACCTCGAAGGCCTCGGCCTCATCTATGCGCCGCATACCAGCGCAGGCAGGCTGCCCACGCAGACGGGCTTGCGGCTCTTCATCGACGGCCTGCTCGAGATCGGCGACATCAGCGTCGAGGAACGGAGCCAGATCGAGAGCCGCATCGCCGGAAGCGGCCGGCGCCGCGGGGTCGATGACTTTCTCGCCGAGGCGGGCGAGATGCTGTCGGGGCTTTCGGGCTGCGCCGGCGTGGTGCTGGTCGACAAGCAGAGCAAGACGCTGAAGCAGGTCGAGTTCGTCAATCTCGGGCAAGGCAAGGCGCTCGCCGTGCTCGTCGGCGAGGACGGCGACGTCGAGAACCGCATCGTCGCACTGCCCGAGGGCCTGCCGCTCTCCTCGCTGCACGAGGCCTCCAACTACCTGAACGCCCGCATCGGCGGGCTCACCTTGGCGGAGGCCCGCGCCCGCATCGAGACCGAGATCGAGCAGAGGCGCGCCCAGCTCGACGAGCTCACCGCGCGCGTCGTGACCGAAGGTCTTGCCACCTGGTCGGGCGACAGCGAGGACCGCAAGAGCCTCATCGTCTGCGGACGCTCCCATCTCCTCGAGGACGTCAAGGCGATGGAGGACCTTGAGCGGGTGCGGCTCCTGTTCGAGGATCTCGACACCAAGACGGACCTAATGCAGCTGCTTGGGCTCGCCGAGCGGGCCGAAGGGGTGCGCATCTTCATCGGCTCGGAGAACAAGCTGTTCTCGCTCTCGGGCTCGGCGCTGATCGTGTCGCCCTTCGAGGATACCGAGCAGAAAATCGTTGGCGTGCTTGGGGTCATCGGCCCGACCCGGCTCAACTACGCGCGCATCATCCCCATGGTTGATTACACGGCAAGGCTGCTGGGGCGCCTTGTCCCTTGATTTTTGCGGCTCTACGGTCGATATCCCCCACGACTTCCGAGTGAAACCATTTCGCCGAGGCGTCCATGCCCGACGACAAGACCGATCCGCGTGAGGCCGACGAGGATCAGGCAAAACTTGCCGATTCTCTCAAGGCCAAGATGCCAAGCACGAGCCCTGACCCCGACCTGCAGGTCGGGGCCGACCTCACCGCGTTGCTCAACGAGAACGCCGAGATGCGTGACCGGCTGCTCAGAACCATGGCCGACATGGAGAATCTGCGCCGCCGCACCGAGCGCGAGAAGACCGACACGGCCCGCTACGCCATCACGAATTTCGCCCGCGACGTGCTCACGGTCGGCGACAATCTCAAGCGCACCATGGATCACGTCCCAGCAGACGCCGCTGCCCAGGACCCGGCGTTGAAGAGCTTCCTCGAAGGCGTGGAGCTCACCGAGCGGGAGCTCTTGAACGTGCTCGATCGCCACGGCGTCACCCGTATCGAGCCGCTTGGGGCGCGCTTCGACCCGAACTGTCATCAGGCCATGTATGAGGTGCAGAACCCTGACGTGCCGGAGGGGACGGTGGTCGACGTCATGCAGGCTGGCTACGTCATCGGCGATCGGTGCCTGCGCCCGGCCCTCGTGGCGATCGCCAAAGGCGGGGCCAAGCCGGGCAAGCCGCAGCAAGGTGAGGGCAATGGAACAGCACCCCGCCGAGCCGCCAACGACGACTTCCCAGGGGCGACGGAGCCGGGCGACGGGCAGGGCGATTGAATCGCGATTTAAGTTAAATTCGCGACGCTCATTTCGGCTTGGTCACGCGACGCAACGTGAGATTGAGGCGGCCGCCTTCGGCAATGAGATCCGACGTGCCGGGCAGGATGCGGTCGATGCCGTGATAAGCAAGCCGGTCCTCGCCGCCCAACACCACCACATCGCCTGACTTTAACTCGAGCTTGCGCGTCGGGTCTTGGCGCGAGCGGCCGCCGACGCGGAAGAGGCCCGTGTCGCCAAGCGACACCGAGAGCACGGGGGCGGAAAAATCCTCCTCGTCCTTGTCCTGATGCAGCCCCATCTTGGCTTGGCCTTCATAGTAATTGATGAGGCAGGCCTCGGGAGGAAGCGGGTAGCCCGCCACCTCGTCCCACAGATCGAGCAGACTTGGCGGGATCGGCGGCCACGTCTTCCCCGTCATTGGGTGCGTCGGCTGGTAGCGGTAACCGCGCTCCTTGTCGGTCACCCAGCCGAACGGTCCGCAATTGGTCATGCGCACCGACATCTTGTTGCCCGAGCGCGGCATGGTTGGGGCGAAGAGCGGCGCGTCGGCGATGACAAGCCTTGCAGCGGCAAGAAGTGCCACTTGCGCTGTCTCATCGAACATCTGCGGAAAATATTGCATGCCACCTTTGTTCCGACGCAGGGCTATCCTAGGTTCTGCCATATAGCGCATCAGCGGCGAATGAGGAGATGAGGCGGGTGGCAAGACAGGCGCGGAAAGTGAACCCCGACGGGTATATCCATGCGCGGGATTCTGACGAATATCAGCGCCTGCGCGATCAGGCGCGCATGTGGCAGAAGGCGACCGAGGAGGTGCTCGACCAGGTCGGCCTTAAGCCCGGCATGAGCGCGCTCGATGTCGGCTCCGGACCGGGCTCGGTGATGCGGCTCATGGCCGACCGCGTCGGCAAACAAGGGCGCGTCACCGGCATCGAGATCGACGGCAAGCTGGGCGCCCATGCGCTGGCCGATCTCCGCGCGGAAGGTGGAGCGGAGTTTGAGCTCATCGCAGCCAACCTGCTCGAGCTCGATGCCGTGCCGGGCGGACCCTTCGACCTCACCTTCTGCCGGCTCCTCCTGATGCATATGCAAGATCCGGTAGCGGTGCTCGAGAAGATGCAAGCCTGGACCAAGCCCGGCGGCACGGTGGCGGCGCAGGAGTTCGATTTCGGCGCGATTGCAGTCGAGCCGCCATGCCCTGCCATGGCCGAGTTCAATCGCGTGTTCGAGGGTGTCTTCAGGGCCCATGGCCGCAATCTCCGGGCCGGGCGCCAATTGCCCGCGCAGTTCGAGGCGGCGGGTCTCGGGCTTCCCGACGGCACGCTTGCCGAGGCCAAATTCCTGCCGCTCAAGGACATGGCTTCAATGTTGATCGGCGTTTACCAAGGGCTCTTTGCCTCGGCCGCCGAGCTCGGCATCGCCGATACGACGAGGGCCGCCGCCTTCAAGAGCGAGATGGCCGAGGCTGCCGAAGACGGGCGCTACTACTGCCTCACCCCTATCCTCATCGCCGCCTGGAAGCGCGTCGCGTGACGCGCCTCGCTTCCGGCACCGTGCAATCCCCGCTTCTCCTTGCGGGTCATAGGCTTGCCACCTATATAACCGCGGACCCCTGCCGGATGAGTCGGCGGGCGCGCCGAAATATTGGGGACTGACGCCGCGCGAGCGCGAAATGCCGGGTGCTGCCCAAGGGCCCGGACGGTCTGCCAGAAAGTGAGAGGTTCTTAAATGGCGAAAGTGATCGGAATCGATCTCGGCACTACCAATTCTTGCGTCGCCGTGATGGAGGGAAAGACCCCCAAGGTCATCGAGAATGCCGAGGGCATGCGCACCACGCCCTCGATGGTCGCCTTCACCGACGACGGCGAGGTCATTGTCGGGCTTCCAGCCAAGCGACAAGCCGTTACCAACCCCGAGAACACGTTTTTCGCCATCAAGCGCCTGATCGGCCGGCGCTACGAAGACCCGATGGTCGAGAAGGACAAGAAGCTCGTCCCCTACCACATCGTCCGCGCCGACAACGGCGACGCCTGGGTCGAATCCCACGGCAAGAAATATTCCCCTTCGCAGATTTCGGCCTTCATCCTGACGAAGATGAAGGAGACGGCAGAGTCCTATCTCGGCCAGAAGGTCGAGCAGGCCGTCATCACCGTTCCCGCCTATTTCAACGACGCCCAGCGCCAAGCGACCAAGGACGCCGGTAAGATCGCCGGGCTCGAGGTCTTGCGCATCATCAACGAGCCGACCGCGGCCGCCCTTGCCTATGGTCTCGAGAAGAAAGAGGGCAAGACCATCGCCGTCTATGATTTGGGCGGCGGCACCTTCGACATCTCGATCCTCGAGATCGGCGACGGCGTGTTCGAGGTGAAGTCGACCAATGGCGATACGTTCCTCGGCGGCGAGGACTTCGACATGCGGATCGTCGACTACTTCGCCAACGAGTTCAAGAAAGAGACTGGCATCGATCTGCGCGGCGACAAGCTCGCCCTGCAGCGCCTGAAAGAGGCGGCCGAGAAGGCGAAGATCGAGCTGTCCTCGACGACGCAGACCGAGATCAACCTACCCTTCATCACGGCGGACAAGTCCGGGCCGAAGCATCTCGCCATGAAGCTCACGCGCGCCAAGCTCGAGAGCCTCGTCGACGATCTCATCCAGAAGACCATCGGCCCGTGCGCCAACGCGTTGAAGGACGCAGGCCTCAAGGCCGCCGAGATCGAGGAGGTGGTGCTGGTCGGCGGCATGACCCGCATGCCGAAGGTGGTCGAGACGGTGAAGACCTTCTTCGGCCGCGAGCCGCATAAAGGCGTGAACCCGGACGAGGTGGTGGCCATCGGCGCCGCCATTCAGGCGGGCGTCCTGCAAGGCGACGTCAAGGACGTTCTGCTGCTCGACGTCACCCCGCTCTCGCTCGGCATCGAGACCTTGGGCGGCGTGTTCACCCGTCTCATCGACCGCAACACCACGATCCCGACCAAGAAGAGCCAGGTGTTCTCTACCGCCGAAGACAATCAGAATGCCGTCACCATCCGCGTCTTCCAGGGCGAGCGCGAGATGGCGGCCGACAACAAGATGCTCGGCCAGTTCGATCTCGTCGGCATCCCGCCGGCCCCGCGCGGCGTGCCGCAGATCGAGGTGACCTTCGACATCGATGCCAACGGCATCGTCAATGTCGCGGCCACCGACAAGGCTACCGGCAAGGCGCAGTCGATCCGCATCCAGGCCTCGGGCGGCCTGACCGACGCCGACATCAATCGCATGGTCAAGGAAGCGGAGAGCCACGCCGAGGAGGACAAGCAGCGTCGTGAGCTGGTCGAGATCCGCAACCAGGCCGAGGCGCTCGTCCATTCGACGGAGCGGATGCTGAAAGAGTACGGCGACAAAGTCCCGACCGGCGACAAGGCCACCGTGGAGGCCGCGGTCGCCGACCTCAAGGGCGCGATCCAGGGCGAGGACCGGGACGCGATCAAGCAAAAGGTCGACGCCCTCGCTCAGGCCTCAATGAAGCTCGGCGAGGCGCTGTATCAGTCAAGCCAGACGGGCGCTGCCGGCGCCGGGCCGACGGCCGGAACGCCTGGTGATGACGACAAGGTGGTCGATGTCGACTTCGAGGAAGTCAAGGACGACGACAGCAAGAAATCGGCATAACGAGAGTTGATGGCGTCGGCGCCGGCTCCCCCGGCGCTGGCGCCCAACACAAAAGAGGCTTATGCGCCGCCGCTCGCGGGACGGCGGTGTAAAGGGCCGGAGGGGTGATGGCAAAGCGGTGCTACTACGAGGTACTCGGCGTATCGCGCGGCGCTCGTGAGAGCGAGATCAAGAGCGCGTTTCGCAATCTCGCCAAGGAATGTCATCCCGACCGCTGCAACGGCGATCCGAGCGCCGAGACCCGCTTCAAGGAAGTCAACGAAGCCTATGAGGCGCTGAAGGACCCGCAGCGCCGCGCCGCCTATGACCGGTTCGGTCACGCCGCCTTCGATAGCGGGTTCGGCGGAGCCGCCGGTCACGGCTTCGGCGCCGATTTCTCGGCCTCCATGTCGGCGATGTTCGACGATCTGTTCGGCGAATTCATGGGCCAGCGCCGCCCTCGGCAACGCTCGGCGCGCGAGCGCGGGTCCGATCTCCGCTACAACATGGAGATCACGCTCAGCGAGGCCTATCAGGGCAAGACGGCGCAAATCCGCGTGCCGACCAGCGTCACCTGCGAAAGCTGCTCGGGCTCGGGCGCCAAGGCCGGCACCTCGCCCACCTCCTGCCGCACCTGCGGCGGCATCGGCAAGGTGCGCGCAAGCCAAGGCTTCTTCACCATCGAGCGCACCTGCCCTTCCTGCCAGGGACGTGGCGAGACCATCGAGACGCCGTGTCCGTCGTGCGACGGCGCGGGCCGCGTCATGCGCGAGCGGGCGCTTTCGGTCACCATTCCCATCGGCGTGGAGGACGGCACGCGCATCAGGCTTGCCGGTGAGGGCGAGGCTGGCTTGCGCGGCGGACCTCCCGGCGATCTCTACATCTTCCTCTCGATCAAGCCGCATGAGTTCTTCCAGCGCGACGGCGCCGATCTCTTCTGCCGCGTGCCGATCGCCATGACCACGGCGGCGCTTGGCGGCCAGATCGAGGTGCCAACCATCGACGGCGGCAGGACGCGGGTGAAGATTCCCGAGGGCAGCGAGAGCGGCAAGCAGTTCCGGCTCAAGGCGCAAGGCATGCCGATCCTGCGCTCGAAGCAGCAGGGCGACCTCTACATTCAGGTCGAGGTGGAGACGCCGAAGAATCTGTCGCGCAAGCAGCGCGAACTCCTGAAAGCCTTCGAGGACGCCTCAAACCCGAACACGAGCCCGGACTCGACCGGCTTCTTTGCGCGCGTGAAGGAATTCTTCGAGGGCATCGGCGAGTAGCGTCTACCCTTAAGCTCCGTCTTTGACGTAGATTGGCGCTAAGAGCCCTTCTCAACGCTCGAGCTCTATCGCGCGCGCAATCAAGCGAGACCGCCATGACGGCCGAGCCTTCTTTGCGCAAACCACAAAGGCCGAGCGTGAAAGAGGCGCCGCGGCTCGGCTTTCGCGACGTGGCGTCTGCCGCCAAGATCACCGCCGCCGCGATCGGCGTCCTCGCCATTGCCGTCGGCCTGTGGTATTCGCGCACCGCCATCCTGCTCGCCTTTGCCGGCATCCTGCTTGCCATCGTGCTTTACGGCGCCAGCCGGGCGCTCGCCGATCTCACCAAGCTGCCGCGGCTGGTCATGCTCGCCCTTGTCGTGCTCACGGTCGCCCTGTTTTTCTTCCTGGTGTTCGCCACGGCAGGGCCGACGCTCGCGCAGCAGATCGCCCAGCTTGCCCGCGGCATCGCCGCCGGCGCCACGACCTTGACCAAGGAGCTCGCGAGCTTCGCCGATCAGGCCAATCTCCTACAGAATATCGATCTCGTGCAGCTGCTGAGCGGGTTCCTGAGCCCGTGGGGCATCGCCACCGGAGCGACGTCAGTTGCGCTCTCCATCGTGGGCCTCTTCAGCGCGGGCCTCATCGTGCTCTTCTTCGGCATCTATTTTGCCACCGATCCGGAGACTTACGTCCAGCTCGTGGCGCGGCTCGCGCCGGAGGAGCGGCGGCCCGCCACCTTGGAGATGATGTACGAGACCGGCGATCTCCTCAGGCGCTGGCTGATCGGCCAAGGCATTGCCATGGCGCTGATCGGCAGCTTCACCTATGTGGGCCTGCTCATCCTCGGCGTGCCCATCGCTTTCGTGCTTGCGCTGTTCGCAGGGCTCGCGGGCTTCCTCCCCTATCTCGGGCCGATCATTGGCGCCGTCCCCATGGTGCTGGTCGCGGGTGGCGAGAGCCTCGACCTCGCGCTGTGGGTCGTCGGGCTCTATGCGGTGATCCAGTTCCTCGAGAGCTATCTCTTGACCCCGCTCATCCAGGCGCGCGCCGTGTCGATGGCGCCGGCAGTCGTGATCTTGAGCCAGCTCGTGCTCGGCGCCGTGTTCGGGATCCTGGGGCTCGCGCTCGCCACACCTATTGCCGCGGCAGCAACCGTCCCCCTTCGCTATCTGTTCGGGATCGGCAGCGACAAGACCGGAAGCGCGAAGGTTGCGAGCAAATAAGGGAACGGTCGGATGCGCCTCTTGTTCTTCGCCGGCAGCACGCGAGAAGGGTCCTTCAACAAGAAGCTCGCGCTCCTTGCCCGCCACATCGCCGAGGCCAACGGCATCGAGGCCATGTTCGTCAACCTCAAAGACTATCCGATGCCGCTCTATAACGGCGACCTCGAAGCCGCTGAGGGTCCGCCTGAGAGGGCGCGCGCCTTCAAGGCGCTGCTCGGCGAATATCAGGGCGTGTTCATTGCGAGCCCCGAATATAATTCCTCCGTCACGCCGCTCCTCAAGAATACGCTCGACTGGGTGACCCGGGTGCGGGCCAAGGGCGAGACCGGGCTCGAAGTCTACAAGTCGAGGGTATTTGCCATCTCCGGCGCCTCGCCCGGCTATTACGGGGCGATGCGGAGCCTGTTGACTCTCCGACAGATCCTCGAGGTGGGTATCGGCGCAACGGTGATCCCGCAGCAGCTGGCGCTGCCCCGCGCGAGTGACGCCTTCGATGAAGACGGAAGCCTCAAGGACAAGGCGCAACAGGAGATGCTGAAGACCGTCGTCGAGGCGCTTGCCATCGCGGCGCGGAGGTTCGCGGCATGACGCTCCCCCGCGATCGGCTCATCGTGGCGCTCGACGTGCCAAGCGTCGACGAGGCCAACG
>JAENXG010000013.1 GCA_016649675.1 Methyloceanibacter sp. | reverse complement strand
TCCGGGGCGAAGGCGTAAAGGAACAGAGGCAATGCCGAAACGAGTTCTGCAAGGGGTCGTGGTGAGCGACAAGAACGACAAGACCGTGGTGGTCCGCGTCGAGCGGCGCTTCACGCATCCGTTGCTGCAGAAGACCGTGCGGCGGAGCAAGAACTATCACGCCCATGACGAGAAGAACGAGTTCAAGGTGGGTGAGATGGTGTGGATCGAGGAATGTCCCCCGATCTCCAAGCAGAAACGGTGGACGGTTATGCCGCGCGAGCACGCGGCGAGCTGACGGCCAGGATAAGAGCTAAAGGCACGTGCCATGATTCAGATGCAGACCAATCTTGACGTCGCCGACAATTCCGGCGCGCGGCGCGTGCAGTGCATCAAGGTGCTGGGCGGCTCGAAGCGGAAATATGCCTCGATCGGCGACACCATCGTGGTGAGCGTCAAGGAGGCGATCCCGCGCGGCCGCGTGAAGAAGGGCCAGGTGATAAAGGCCGTGGTGGTGCGCACCGCCAAGGGCGTGCGCCGGCCCGACGGCTCGATCATCCGCTTCGATCGCAACGCCGCGGTGCTGGTCAACCCGCAAGGCGAGCCGATCGGCACGCGCATTTTCGGCCCCGTCACCCGCGAGCTCAGAGCCAAGAAGCACATGAAGATCGTGTCGCTCGCGCCGGAGGTGCTCTGATGCCGAAGCTCAAGATCAAGAAGGGCGACCACGTCGTGGTCATCACCGGCAAGGACAAGGGCAAGAAGGGCGAGGTGCTCAAGGTCATGCCGGCGGAGAACCGCGTCATCGTCAAGGGCGTGGGCATGATCAGGCGCCATCAGCGCCAGACCGCCGCGCAAGATGGCGGGATCATCTCCAAGGAGGCGGCGATCCACGTTTCCAATCTCGCAATCGAGGATCCCAAGGACGGGAAGCCTACGCGCGTCGGCTACAAATTTCTAAAGGATGGGCGCAAGGTTCGCTTTGCCAGGCGCTCGGGAGAGACCATCGATGGCTGATCAGGCCTATACCCCCCGTCTCAAGCAGCACTATCACGACGTGCTCAGGGACGAGCTCACCAAGGAGTTCGGCTACGCGAACCGGATGCAAGTGCCCCGGCTCGACAAGGTGGTCTTGAACATGGGCGTGGGCGAGGGCATCAACGATTCCAAGAAGGTGACGGCGGCGGCCGCCGATCTCGGCCTGATCGCCGGGCAGAAGCCCGTGATCACGCGGGCGCGGAAGTCGATCGCGACCTTCAAGCTGCGCGAAGGCATGCCTATCGGCGCCAAGGTCACCTTGCGCCAGAACCGCATGTACGAGTTCGTCGACCGCCTCGTGAACATCGCTCTGCCGCGGGTCCGCGACTTCCGTGGACTAAATCCAAAAAGTTTTGATGGTCGAGGCAATTATTCGCTCGGGCTGAAAGAGCACATCATCTTTCCCGAGATCGATTACGACAAAGTCGAGGATGTGCTCGGCATGGACATCATCGTCTGCACGACGGCGCCCACCGACGACGAGGCGCGCGCGTTGCTGGCAGGCTTGAATTTTCCGTTTCGCAGCTAAGAGCGCTTAGCCGCGACAGGAGGACGTGAATGGCAAAGACGAGCATGATCGAGCGTAACAACAAGCGGAAGCGCCTCGCCAAGAAGTTCAAGCCGCAGCGGACGCGGCTCAAGGCGATCGCCGCCGACCGCGCGCTGCCGCCCGAGGACCGCTTCGCCGCGAGGCTCAAGCTCGCGGAGCTGCCGCGCAACTCCTCGCCGACGCGCATCCGCAACCGTTGCGATCTCACCGGCCGCCCCCGCGGCTACTACCGCAAGCTCCGCATGTCGCGCATCGCGCTGCGTGAGCTTGGAAGCCAGGGATTGATCCCCGGCATGGTCAAGTCGAGCTGGTAAGGACGATCGATGAGCATTAACGATCCGCTAGGTGACATGCTGACCCGCATCCGCAACGCGCAGATGCGCTACAAGGCCAAGGTGACCACGCCGGCCTCGAAGCTCAGGGAGCACGTGCTCGATGTGCTTGCCGAGGAGGGCTATATCCGCGGCTATGCGCGCGTCGACTATACCGGCGGGAAGGCCGAGTTCGAGATCGAGCTCAAATATTTCGACGGCGAGCCGGTGATCAAGGACATCAAGCGGGTGTCGACGCCGGGCCGGCGGGTGTATTCATCGGTCAAGGACCTGCCGACGGTCGCCAACGGCCTCGGCGTTGCCATACTCTCGACGCCGAAGGGCGTCATGTCGGACTCCCGTGCGCGCACCGAGAATGTCGGCGGCGAAATTCTCTGCAGCGTGTTCTAAGCGCAGCACATTCGAACGAAGGTTTGACCCATGTCGCGGATCGGCAAGAAACCAGTGGCAATTCCCGGCGGCGTCACGGCCGCGGTGGACGGCCAAGAGGTCAAGGTGAAAGGTCCCAAGGGCGAGCTCAAGCACGTCCTGGTCGAGGACATCATCGCCAAGCTCGACAAGGGCGAGATCGAGATCGCCATGCGCGAGGACACCAAGCAGGCGCGTGCCATGTGGGGCATGTCGCGGACGTTGGTCGCCAACCTCATCGCCGGCGTGACCGAAGGCTTCACCAAGAAGCTCGAGATCACCGGTGTGGGATATAGGGCGTCGGTGCAAGGGCCCAATCTGCAACTGCAGCTTGGCTACAGCCACGACATCACCTATCCCATTCCGCAAGGCATTCAGGTGGTATGTCCGAAGCCGACCCAGATCGTGGTGACCGGCATCGACAAGCAGAAGGTCGGCCAGGTCGCAGCCGAGATCAGGCACTACAGGCCGCCCGAGCCCTATAAGGGCAAGGGCGTGAGATATGCGGGCGAGTTCATCTTCCGCAAAGAAGGCAAGAAGAAGTAGCGGGACGAGACAGATGAGCGCATTACATGAGAGCTTCATTCGGCGTTCGCGCCGGGTCCGCCATACGCTGAAGCGTGCGGCGAATGGGCGGGTGCGCCTAACGGTGTTCCGCTCCTCCAAGCATATCTATGCTCAATTGATCGATGATTCCGCCGGCAAAACCATGGCCGCGGCTTCGACCCTCGACAAGGACCTCAAAGGATCGCTGCCCAAGGGCAGCGATCTCGCGGCGGCCCAAGCCGTCGGCAAGCTCCTTGCCGAGAGGGCGCTCAAAGCCGGCGTCAAGGACGTCGTGTTCGACCGCGGCGGCTATCTCTTTCATGGGCGTGTCAAGGCGCTCGCCGATGCTGCCCGCGAAGCGGGCTTGAATTTCTAGAGGATCGAGATCATGGATCGCAGAGGGGGCCGAGGCCCGCAAGGAAGAGACCGCGAAGATCGCGACAGCGAGTTCGTCGACAAGCTCGTCCATATCAATCGCGTGGCCAAGGTGGTCAAGGGCGGCCGGCGCTTCGGCTTTGCCGCGCTGGTCGTGGTCGGCGACCAGAAGGGCCGCGTTGGCTTCGGCCATGGCAAGGCGCGCGAGGTGCCCGAGGCCATCCGCAAGGCGACCGAAGCCGCGAAGCGCAACCTGGTCAAGGTGCCGTTGCGCGAGGGCCGCACGCTGCATCACGACGTGACGGGCCATCATGGTGCCGGCAAGGTCGTGCTGAGGGCGGCGCCGCCCGGCACCGGCATCATCGCCGGTGGTCCGATGCGCGCCGTGTTCGAGACCCTCGGCATCCAGGACGTGGTCGCCAAGTCGCTCGGCAGCTCAAATCCCTACAACATGGTGCGCGCCACGTTCGACGCGCTGCGTCACGAGGATAGCCCAAGAGGGGTGGCGGCGCGGCGCGGCAAGAAGGTGAGTGAGATCGTATCGCGCCGGAGAGACGGTGCAGGCGACAGCGCGGCCCAAGCCGAGGCCTAAGCGTGAGCCTCGACAAGCAAAGGTATTAGCCAGATGGCCGATGCAGCAAAACGGAAGACGATCGTCGTGGAGCAGATCGGGAGCCCGATCCGGCGCCCCGGTATTCAGCGCGCGACGCTGATCGGGCTCGGCCTCAACAAGATGCACAAGCGGCGGACGTTGATCGACAGCCCGCAGGTGCGCGGCATGGTCGCCAAGATCAGCCACCTCGTACGCATCGTCGAAGACGAGGCGGGAGCTTAAGGGAAGAGCCATGCGACTGAATGAGATCAGGGACCTGCCGGGCGCGACCAAGGCCAAGAAGCGGCTCGGCCGCGGCATCGGCTCAGGGCTCGGCAAGACGTCGGGCCGCGGCGTCAAGGGCCAGAAGGCCCGCTCGGGCGTCGCCATCAAGGGCTTCGAAGGCGGCCAGATGCCGCTGCATCGGCGGTTGCCGAAGCGCGGCTTCAACAACATCTTCGCCAAGAAATATAACGAGGTCAATCTCGGCCGCATTCAGGCGGCCGTTGATTCCGGGCGGCTGGACGGCAAGAAGCCGATCACCGTCACGGCGCTGAAGGACGCGGGTCTGATCCGGCGCCCCAAGGACGGCGTGCGCCTGCTCGGCCATGGCGAGATTACCGCCAAGCTCGCCTTCGAGGTGACCGGCGCCTCGGCGAGCGCGATCAAGGCGGTCGAGGCCAAAGGCGGGACGGTCTCGCTGAAATCCATCACCGGCAGGGAAGCCCCTCCCGGCGATGCGATAAAAGCCAAACGCCGCGCCGACAAGCGCGCGGCGGCCTCGGCCAAGCCCGAACCAAAGGGCGGCAAGGCTGCCAAGGCTGAGGCGGCCAAGGCGGCGGGCGAGCAGCCCGTGGAAGGGCAAGACGGCAAGCCCGCTAAGGCGGAGGCGGAAGAGGCCAAGGCCGAAAAGCCGAAACGCGAGGCCAAGGCCGAAAAGGGTGAAGCGGCCGAGCCGAAGAAGGCCAAGGCCGATCAGGGCGAGGCCAAGAAGCCAAAAGCGAAGCCCGCCAAGAAGGACTAGTCCGAGTGACGCGAGGCGGTCTGGCCGCCGCCCTCAGCGATCCTCGATAAGGGAAGAGAGCGCGCCAATGGTCTCTGCCGCAGAACAGCTCGTCTCCAACCTCAACTTCGCCGCCTTCGCCAAGGCCGACGAGCTCAAGAAGCGCATTTGGTTCACCCTCGGCGCGCTCATCATCTACCGGCTCGGCACCTATATCCCCATTCCCGGCATCAACCCGCAGGCGCTCGCCGACGTGTTCCGGCAGAATCAGTCCGGCATCCTCGGCATGTTCAACATGTTCTCCGGCGGCGCCGTCGGCCGCATGGCCATCTTCGCGCTCAACATCATGCCGTACATCTCGGCATCGATCATCCTGCAACTGCTCACCACCGTCTCGCCGCATCTCGAGGCGCTCAAGAAGGAGGGCGAGCAGGGACGGCGCCAGATCAACCAATACACCCGCTACGGCACGGTGATGCTTGCCGCGTTGCAAGGCTACGGCATCGCGGTCGGGCTTGAGGGCGCGGGCAATGTCGTGCTCGATCCCGGCTGGTTCTTCCGCATCACCACCGCCATCACGCTGGTCGGCGGCACCGTGTTCCTGATGTGGCTCGGCGAGCAGATCACGGCGCGCGGCGTCGGCAACGGCATCTCGCTCATCATCTTCGCCGGCATCGTCGCGCAACTGCCGCATGCCGTCGTGGGCACGCTCGAGCTCGGTAGGCAAGGCGCGCTGTCGACGACGCTGATCATTCTGCTGCTAATCATGGCGATCGTCGTGATCGCCGTCATCGTCTTTATGGAGCGAGCGCAGCGGCGCCTGCTGGTGCAATATCCGAAGCGCCAGGTCGGCAACCGCATGTTCCAGGGCGACGCCTCGCATCTGCCGCTCAAGCTCAACAGCGCGGGCGTGATCCCGCCGATCTTCGCCTCCTCGTTGTTGCTCCTGCCGATCACGGTAGCGAACTTCTCGGCCGGCCAGGGCCCCGAGTGGCTGAACACGGTCACCGCCATGCTCGGACGGGGCCAGCCGCTCCACGTCATCATCTATATCGCGCTCATCATCTTCTTCGCCTTCTTCTACACGGCCGTCGTCTTCAATCCGAAGGACACTGCCGACAACCTGAAGAAATATGGCGGCTTCCTTCCCGGCATCAGGCCCGGTGAGCGCACGGCGGAATATATCGACTATGTGCTCACCAGGATCACGGCGGTGGGCGCGATCTACCTCGCTGCCGTTTGCGTGCTGCCAGAGATCCTCATCTCCTATGCCGGCGTGCCGTTCTATTTTGGCGGCACCTCGCTCTTGATCGTGGTGAGCGTCACCATGGACACCGTCGCTCAGGTGCAGAGCCATCTGCTCGCCCATCAATATGAGGGGCTGATCAAGCGGTCACGGCTGAGAGGGGCGAGGCGGCGATGAACCTGGTCCTGCTCGGCCCTCCCGGCGCGGGCAAGGGGACACAGGCCAAACTGCTCGAAGACTCCCGCTCGCTGGTCAAGCTTTCCACCGGGGACATGCTCAGGGCCGCGGTCGCCGCCGGAACCGAGCTCGGCCGCACGGCGGGCGACGTCATGGAGCGTGGCGAGCTTGTGCCTGACGAGCTCGTCATCAAGCTGATCGCCGAGCGCATCGACGCCGATGGCAGCGTGCAGGGCTTCATCCTGGACGGTTTCCCGCGCACCATCGCCCAAGCCGAGGCGCTCGACCGCCTGCTGAAAGCGCGCGGCAAGAAGCTGGACCGAGTGATCGTGATGGAGGTCGACGATGATGCGCTCGTCGAGCGGATCGCCGGCCGCTTCGCTTGCGCGGATTGCGGCGAGGGCTATCACGACCTGTACAAGATGCCCAAGGTGCCGGGCGTGTGCGACCGCTGCGGGGGCACGCAGTTCGTGCGGCGGCGGGACGATAACGAGGCGGTGGTGCGCTCGCGACTCAAGGCCTACCATGCCCAGACCGAGCCCCTGATCGACTACTACACTCGGCAGGGGAAGATGAGAGCGGTGGACGGCATGGCCGATATCGCCGCCGTGCAGGAGGAAATCGACCTGGCGCTCGAGAGCGCCGGCACTTAAGGACGAAAATCAGGCAAATACCCGCGGTTGACCTTGTCAAGCGGAATCGCTACATAAGCCCCACTGCATTGAAGCGATGGACTGGCCGGTCCCGGGGGTAAAACCTGTCCGCGGTCGGTCTCGTTGTGTTCCGATTGGTTATTTCGGCTTAGCTTTCAGCACGTTAGCGGTGCGCGAGGAGACGACTACGTGGCCCGAATTGCAGGTGTGAATATCCCGACCAATAAGCGGGTCGCGGTGGCCCTCACTTATATCCATGGCATTGGCGACACCTTCGCCAAGCAGATCTGCGAGAAAGTCAGCATCCCGGGGGAGCGGCGGGTAAGCCAGCTGACGGAATCGGAGGTCAGCCAGATCCGTGAGGTCATCGACCGGGATTATGCCGTTGAAGGCGATCTCCGGCGCGAAGTCTCCATGAATATCAAGCGGTTGATGGATCTCGGCTGCTACCGGGGCTTGCGGCACCGCCGCGGGTTGCCGGTGCGCGGTCAGAGAACCCATACCAATGCGCGCACGCGCAAAGGCCCGGCCAAACCGATCGCCGGCAAGAAAAAGTAGACAGCTCCAAGCGTGGCCGGGCCGTCTCTGCGGCCGGCGTCAACTCGTAAATGCGGGATTAGAGCATGGCCAAGGACAAGGCGCGGGTTCGTCGCCGCGAGAAGAAGAACATCACCTCGGGCGTCGCCCATGTGCATGCGAGCTTTAACAACACGATGATCACCATCACCGACGCGCAAGGCAACGCCATCTCCTGGTCGTCGTCCGGCGCCATGGGCTTCAAGGGATCGCGCAAGTCGACGCCCTACGCTGCCCAGGTGGCAGCCGAGGATGCCGGCAAGAAGGCGATGGAGCACGGCATGAAGAATTTGGAGATTGAGGTGAGGGGCCCAGGGTCGGGGCGCGAGTCGGCGCTCCGTGCGCTTCAGGCCGCCGGCTTCAATATCATCTCGATCCGCGACGTGACGCCGATCCCCCATAATGGTTGCCGGCCCCGCAAGCGCCGGCGCGTCTAAGAAAGGCAGGGCTGACCCTCACATGTTGCACGAGGATTCTCGGAAGCTGGGGCACGCAGCCCCGCTCATGGACCAAGAAAGGGCTCACCAATTGCTGCAGAAGAACTGGCAAGATCTCATCAAGCCCACCAAGCTCAACGTCGCCTCGGGACGCGACCCGCAGCGTTTTGCCACGGTCGTAGCCGAGCCGCTCGAGCGCGGCTTCGGGCTCACCCTTGGCAATGCGCTCCGCCGCGTGCTGCTGTCGTCGCTGCAAGGCGCCGCCATCACCTCGGTGCATATCGATGGCGTGCTGCACGAATTCTCCTCGATCCCCGGCGTGCGCGAGGACGTGACCAATATCGTCCTCAACATCAAGGAAATCGCGCTTCGGCAGCATGCCGATGGCGTGAAGCGCATGGTGTTGAAGAAGGAAGGGCCAGGCGTTGCCAAGGCCGGCGACATCGAGGGCGGCGCGGACATCGAGATCCTCAATCCGGACCACGTCATCTGCACGCTGGACCAGGGCGCTGCGATCCGCATGGAATTCACCAGCTCGACCGGCAAGGGCTATGTGCCGGCCGAGCGCAACCGGCCTGACGACGCGCCGATCGGCTTCATTCCGGTCGACTCCCTTTTTAGCCCGGTGCGCAAGGTGTCCTATCGCGTCGAGAACACCCGCGAGGGCCAGATCCTCGACTACGACAAGCTCACCATGGAGATCGAGACCGACGGCTCAGTGCGGCCTGAGGACACGGTGGCGCTCGCCGCGCGTATCGTCCAGGACCAGCTGTCGGTGTTCGTCAATTTCGAGGAACCGAAGAAGGAGACGACCTTCGAGCGCCAGCCCGAGCTCGTGTTCAATGCCGCGCTGCTCAAGAAGGTCGACGAGCTCGAGCTCTCGGTCCGCTCGGCCAACTGCCTGAAGAACGACAACATCGTCTATATCGGCGATCTCATTCAGAAGACCGAGGCCGAGATGCTGCGGACGCCGAATTTCGGGCGCAAGTCGCTGAACGAGATCAAGGAGGTCCTCGCCTCGATGGGGCTCCATCTCGGCATGGAAGTGCCGGATTGGCCGCCAGAGAATATCGAGGAGCTCGCCAAGCGCTTCGAGGATCATTATTAGTCAGGGATAGGAAATCGGACGTCAGACATCAGCGCTTCTGATCTCTGACCTCCGATAGCCGCCCGGAGGGAACTATGCGCCATCGCAATGCCGGCCGTAAGCTCAACCGCACCGCCACTCATCGGGCGGCGCTGTTTGCCAGTCTCGCCACCGCTCTGTTCAAGCACGAGCAGATCGCAACGACGCTGCCCAAGGCCAAAGAGCTCAAGCGCGTCGCCGACCGGCTGATCACGCTTGCCAAACGGGGCGATCTGCATGCGCGCCGTCTTGCCTTCTCCCGCATCAGGGACGAGGCCATCGTGGCGAAGCTGTTCGGGACGCTCGGGCCGCGCTATGCCGACCGTCCGGGCGGCTATACGCGGGTGATGAAGGCGGGGTTCCGTTATGGCGACTCGGCGCCCATGGCCGTCATCGAGCTCGTCGACCGCGATCCCGAGGCTAAGGGTCTCGATTCCGGTCCGACGCCGGCAGAGCGCGAAGAGACCGCTGCCGCTTAGGCTTGCCGCGCCGGCTTAAAGTCTGATCTCTAAGTGGGAAGTTTTTCGTCTTGAGAAAGCGCGCCGCATGAGAGCGGCGCGCTTCTTTGCTCACTTCTTGTCGTCGTCGCCGTCGTCGTCGCTCTCTTTGGCATCGGGATGCTTGGCGTCATAGGCCGCAATGGCCTTCTCTTTGATGCCTTTCACACCGTCCTTGAGAATTCCGGTGATGACCTTGGTGGCCTCGTCGTCGCTTTTGCCGTTGGCGTCGAAATCCGACTGCCACAGGATGACGGAGCGGTTCGGCTCGTCGTCCACCTCAAGCCAGAGCTTTGACTTGTAGTTCTTCACGGGCAACGGACCTTCGACGATCTCGTAAGTGTAGGCGAGATCTTCGGTGCTGGTCAGCTTCTCCTTGATCTTGCCGCCATCCTTGAGGGTGAGCGTGCGGAAGGTCACGTCGCCCTCTTTGGTCTCCTCGCATTTGGCAACCGCGGGATGCCAGTCCTTGATGGCGCAAAATTCTCCCATGATCGCCCATATCTCGGGAGGAAGGCCGGGAGCCTCGGTTCTCTTCTTGACCGTGATCGCATAGGCCGAGCCGCTGCCGATCAGGAGCGCAAAGCCGGTGACCAGGGCCAGTTTCATCATACGCATGCGTTTCTCTCCACAGTGTAACGTTGACTTTTGCAAACACGCCCGGGGGCATCTTAGTAGAACTTCCCGGTCGGGCAAGCTAAGAACGGCCGGGACGAACCCTGCCTAGGCCCTTGAATTTGGCCGCGGGAAAGCCAGTTTCACCGTTCAAGAGCTTGGGCTATAGCCTTGCCCATGGCGTTTGCTAACCAACCCCGATCGGGGCGGATTATGAGACCTATGACAGCGTCACCCTGGACCAGCTTCGCGGCACTCCTTGGCGGAGCCTTGCTGCTCGCCGGGCTGTGCGGGCCGGCCCAGGCTCAGCGCGCGGTGCCCGAGAGCGCGGTCGGAATCAAGCAGTCCTTCGCGCCGGTGGTGAAGCGGGCGGCGCCGGCCGTGGTCAACGTCTATGTGCGCCACCGGGTCGAGCAGATGGTGTCGCCCTTCGCCGACGACCCGTTCTTCGGGCGCCTGTTCGGCGAGCGCTTCGGCATTCCCCAGGAGCGCATCCAGAACTCGCTCGGCTCTGGCGTGCTCGCCGGCACGGACGGGGTCGTGGTCACCAACAACCATGTCATCCAGGGAAGCGGCGAGGCGGAGATCACCGTGGCGCTGACCGACGGACGGGAGTTTCCGGCCAAGGTCATCCTCAAGGACGAGCAGACCGATCTCGCCGTGCTCCGCCTTGATGCCAAAGGCGTGGAGTTTCCCTCGATCCAGTTCAGCGATTCGGACAACCTCGAAGTGGGCGACCTCGTGCTCGCCATCGGCGATCCCTTCGGCGTGGGGCAGACGGTGACGAGCGGCATCGTCTCGGCGCTCGCGCGGACCCAAGTCGGCATCTCCGACTATCAGTTCTTCATCCAGACCGACGCCGCCATCAATCCCGGCAACTCGGGCGGCGCGCTGGTCGACATGGACGGCCGGCTGGTCGGCATCAACACCGCGATCTTCTCCCGCAGCGGCGGCTCGCACGGCATCGGATTTGCGATTCCTTCCAATATGGTGCGCCTCGTGGTTCAGGCAGCGCTCAAAGGCGGCAAGATGCAGCGGCCCTGGCTTGGCGCGTCGCTGCAGCCGGTCACCCCGGATATCGCCGATTCGCTCGGACTTGCGACGCCATCGGGCGCGCTGGTGGCGAGCGTCCATGCCAAGGGTCCGGCGGCAGTGGGTGGCTTGCAGGCAGGGGACGTCGTGGTCAGCGTCGACGACAAGCCGGTCAACGACCCGCAAGCCTTCCAGTACCGCTTCGTGACCAAAGGCATCGGCGGGACGATCGAGCTCGGCGTTTTGCGCAAGGGCCAGAAGGTCAAGGCGACCGTCGCCCTGCTGGCGCCGATCGAGGACCCGCCTGGCGACGCTCGCGATCTGGAAGGCCGCCATCCTCTGACCGGTTGCAAGGTCGCCAACCTTTCCCCCGCCGTCGCTCAGGAGGTCGGGGTCGAGGACGACGGTCGGGACGGCGTGGTGGTGCTTGAGGTTCAGGACAAGACCCCGGCCGCGCGGCTGGGCGTCAAGCGCGGCGACATCGTCCTCGCCCTCAACAATGAGAAGGTGAAGTCGGTGGCGCAGTTGGTCGGCCTCCTCGACAAGGCGGACGGCGGCTGGCGGCTTTCGCTCGAGCGCGGGGGGAAAGTGTTCAACCTCGCCATTCAGGGCTAGTGCATGAAGAAGGCCGGGGCCACGCTGTTCGAGGCTGCCGGGCTCGCCGAAAGCGCTCCCCGGCCGCTCGCCGACTGGCTGCGGCCCACGACCCTCGATGACGTGATCGGCCAGGACCACCTGTTGGGCGAGCAGGGCATCCTGCACCGCATGGTCAAGGCCGGGCGGCTGTCATCGGTGATCTTCTGGGGACCGCCGGGAACAGGGAAGACTACCGTGGCGCGGCTTCTCGCCGAGGTCACCGCGCTTCACTTCGAGCAGCTCTCGGCGATTCATTCCGGCGTCGCGGATTTGCGTAAAGTCTTCGAGGCGGCGCGCGCACGGCGCGAGGAAGGGCGCGGCACGCTGCTCTTCGTCGACGAGATCCACCGCTTCAACCGCTCGCAGCAGGACGCGTTCCTGCCTTACATGGAGGACGGGACCATCGTGCTGGTCGGCGCCACCACCGAGAACCCGTCTTTCGAGCTCAATTCGGCGCTCCTGTCGCGGGCGAGCGTGCTGACCTTCAGGCGTCTCGACGAGGTGGCGATCGAGGGGCTGCTGCAGCGCGCGGAAGCCCATGAGGGTCGCAAGCTGCCGCTCACCGACGATGCGCGGACCGCGCTCATCAACATGGCAGACGGCGATGGCCGCGGCGCCATGAACCTTGCCGAGGATGTGTTTCTCGCCACCTCGTCGGGGACCAAGACGCCGCTGGACCGCGAAGCCCTGGTGGCGCTCGTGCAGCGCCGCGCGCCGCTCTACGACAAGTCCCAGGACGGCCACTACAATCTGATCAGCGCGCTGCACAAATCGGTGCGGGGGTCCGACCCCGACGCCTCGCTTTACTGGCTCGCCCGCATGCTCGCCGGCGGCGAGGACCCGCTCTATATCGCCCGGCGTCTCGTGCGCATGGCAGTGGAAGATATCGGTCTCGCCGACCCTAATGCCCTGGTGCAGACCAATGCCGCCAAGGAGGCCTACGATTTTCTAGGCTCGCCCGAGGGAGAGCTCGCGCTCGCGCAGGCCACCGTCTATCTCGCCACAGCACCGAAATCGAATGCAGCCTATGTCGCGTTCGGGGCGGCGTCGCGTGCGGCGACGGAGAGCGGCTCGCTGCTGCCGCCCAAGCACATCCTCAACGCGCCGACCAAGCTCATGAAGCAAGAGGGCTATGGCAAAGGCTACGCCTACGACCACAGCGAGGACGAGGCGTTCTCGGGTCGGAACTACTTCCCCGACGGCATGGAGCGGCAGCGTTTCTACGCGCCCACGGCCTATGGCTACGAGGCCGAGGTCAAGGCCCGCCTCGACCGCTGGACGAAACTTCGCGCCGAGCGGTCTGGACGCAAATAAGCCTCATCAAGCGTTTCCCGCTTTCAGCGCATGATGAAATAGGCGAGGAAATCGAAGAACTTGCCGAACGGCGGACGGACGCCCTCGGCCACGTTGAACCGCGGCTGCTGGTACACGCCCTTGGCGTGGCTCAGGGTCTTGAAGCCCTCGGGGCCGTGATAGGCGCCCATGCCGCTCATACCCACCCCGCCGAAGGGAAGGTCGTCCTGAGCGTAGTGGAGGATGGTGTCGTTGATCACGACGTTACCGGACGTGGTGCGATCGAGAACGAGCCGGCGCCCGGGACCATCAGGTCCGAAGAAGTAGAGCGCAAGCGGACGGGGCCTGGCGTTGACATAGGCGACGGCGTCCTCGAGCGCGCGATAGGGCACGATCGGCAGGATAGGGCCGAAGATCTCGTCCTTCATCACGTCCATCTCGTCCGTCACATTCAGCAGGAGTGTCGGCAGAAACAGCCGCGATTGAGACGTGCCGGCAGGCCTCGTTCCGATCTTGATCACGCGCGCACCCTTGGCGCGGGCATCTTCCACGAGGCCTGACAGGCGCGCGAAGTGGTGATCGTTGATGATCCAGGTGTAGTCGGGGTCCGCGCCGATATCCGGATAGAGCTTGGCGACCTCCTCCTTGAACGAAGCGACGAAGTTATCGATCTCCTCTTTAGGGACGAGGGCATAGTCCGGCGCCACGCAAGTCTGTCCGCCATTGGCGAGCTTGCCGTAGGCGATGCGGTGGGCGGCGGTGCTTAGCGGCGAGCCGCGTTCGACGATCGCCGGGGACTTGCCGCCGAGCTCGAGGGTGACGGGCACGAGATTCTCGCTCGCGGCGCGCATGACGGCGCGTCCCACTGGGATGCTTCCGGTGAAGAGGATGTGGTCGAAGGGGAGGGCCGAGAAGGCGCTGCCGACCTTCGCATCTCCCGTCACCACTGTGACCTGGTCCTGCTCGAAAATATCGGCCAACATGGAAGCGAGCAGCCCGCTAGTGGCCGGCGTCATCTCGGAGGGTTTGAGCATCGCGCGGTTACCGGCCGCCAAGGCCGTGGCGAGCGGCGTCAAGGCGAGCGACACGGGATAGTTCCACGGCGAGACGATGCCGATGACACCGAGAGGCTGGTAGACGACACGGTTCGAGCCGGGAAAGAACACCATGGCCGTGCTTCGCCGTTCGGCCCGCATCCAGCGCCGCAGATTGCTATGCAGATATTTGATGGTGTCGACGGTCGAGCCGAGATCGAGCAGCACGGTCTCCTGCTGCGAGCGGTGGCCGAAATCGGCATTGAGCGCGGCGACGAATTCCTCCTGGCGCGCGAGGATCGCGTCTTTGAGCTTCAGGAGGTCGCGGCGCCGCTCGGCGAGGGTCGGCGGGCCGTCGCGCAAGAAAGCGGCGCGCTGGTGGGCCAGGGTGGCGGTCAAGCCGCTATTGGTGTCGACGGGGGGCATGGCGTTGTTGGGGGGACATTCTTCCATCCTAACCGACGTGGCAGCGTCCGCGAGGCCCGCGCCTAGTCAGGCTCGCAGGGTCCGCTCTCACCATAGCGGATCACCTTGACCTTTTCCGTGGTGATCAGCGCGCTTCCCATGAGAGGCTCGATGGCCGCGACGAATTGGGTGATCTTGTCCTCGCCATCGACGATCTCGATCACGAGGGGGAGGTCTTGGGACAGACGCAGAATCTTCGTCGTGTGCAGATGGCTCGAATGGCCGAAGCCCATGGGACCGCGCAAGACGGTGGCGCCGGCCAGGCCCATCTCGCGCGCCTTCAGCACGATCGCCTCGTAGAGCGGCCGGTGGCCGGCCTTGTCGTCCTCGCCGATGAAGATGCGCAGCAGCACCGCGTCACGGGATAGCGGCATGGGTCAGATCCACCTCATGGCGTTGAACGAGGCACCCACTATCTGTCCGGCCCAGACAGCAAGCAAGCAAAGCGTCACAGACCCCACGATGTTAGCTCCTCCATAAAGCCACTCGCCGTCGTTCAACAGGCTCATGGTTTGCAGGCTGAACGAGGAAAACGTGGTGTATCCGCCGCAGATCCCCGCCATGAGCGCGAGGCGCGCAGTGGAGCTAATAAAGATCCTGCCGTCCGGCGCCGTGAGCGCGGCAATGAGCCCAATGACGAACGATCCGAGGACGTTCACAAACAAGGTGCCCCAAGGGAATGTCTCGCCGATCGTTCGCGCGACGACACCGGAGCACCAAAAGCGCGCCACGCCCCCAAAGGCGCTGCCGATTGCGATCCAAAAGTAAACTGCCATGGAAGCTGAATTCTCCCTCGCGGCTGCAGGTTCCTGCGAATCAGCGCGCTGTCGTGCAGGTCACTTTGCCACGAGCACGGGGCAGGGCGCGAGGTCGACAAGCCGGTCGGCCCGGCTGCCGATCAGGCGCTCGTAAAACGTCGAGTGGCCGGTCGCGCCGATCACGAGCAGATCGGCTCCAAGCTCCCCGGCGAGCATGATGATGTCGCGCACGGGGTGTCCGGTCAGAAGGTGTGTCTCAACCTTGACGCCTTCCTTTTCGGCCTGAGCCTCGGCGCGTCTCAGAAGAGCACGATAGCGCCGATCAGCTATGCGCTTTTCGTTCTTCACCTCACCAATAGTCTCCGGAAATTCGGAGATCTCCTCGACGCAAACGATGTGAAGTTTCGCGCCTGTCTGCTTCGCCAGACCGAGCGCGAGAATAAGCGCTTTCTCGGCGCCTTCCGAGCCGTCATCGGCGTGAAGAATCGTTTTGAACATCTGAATGGCTCTCATTCTGGCTTGCGTGACGCTACCGCCGCTGACGCTGGACCCGCGCCTTCGTGGCGCTGCGGCTCGGCTTTGGGAAGCAGGTGGCGGGGCAGATAGAAGGCGTTGGCGATCACCGTCGGGATCACCGCGCTGGCGATGACGGCGGCGACAAGGGCTGAATATTGACCCTGGTCGATGATCCCGTGGGACAGACCAAACAGGGAAGAGATGGTCCCAAAGGTGAGGCCGGTCGACATCAGCAGGGTCGTGTAGGCCGCCTCTTTGTTCGGCGCCTTGTAGAACTTGGTCACCGGGTAAACACCGACGATCTTCGCGCCAACCTTCACGATCAGCAAAAAGATGAAGGCGGCAGGGGCGGCGATGAGCGCCGGGATGGAGACGAAGAAGCCGGCCCGAATAAAGTAGAAGGGCGTGAGCAGGCCAAACGTCAGGGTTCGGAGTCTACGGATGAGGATATGATCTTTGCCGACCGTGCCCGCCAACACCATGCCGATTAGATAGGCGGGAAGCACGGCCTCGCTATCCGCCCAAGTGGCGAGTGCCCCCATTCCCAAAAGACAAAGCAGGAGGAATTTGGTCTCCAGCTCTGAAGGCCTGTTGCCATAGAGTCGGAAGAAACGGGGTGTAAGCCATGGGAGAACGACGAATACCATCACGCCGACCCCTAGGAAGATGACGGTCTTGATCGTGAATGGCGCGAAGATGAGGCCAAGGGCGACGACCGTCCCCAGATCGGTGACGAAACAGGCGGCGAGGACCGTCTTGCCGTACTCTGTCGTATTGAAGCCGAACTCGAGCATCACGGCATAGACGACCGCAACCGATGTTGTGGACATGGCGACGCCCGCGAGCCAGCTCGGCATCGGCTCCCAGCCAAGCACGAAATAGGCGCCTGCTGCGCAGCCGAGAAAGGGAAAGAGAAAGCTTGCGACTCCAATCGCGGCGGCTTCCTTCCATTTAAGCTTGAACACGTCCGGGTCCAGCTCGGCGCCGGCGAGGAAGGTCAGGACGATCGCCCCTAGGCCCGACAGGAATTTGATCCAGGTCTCGTCGGTTCCGAGCACGGCGGAACCGATGGCGGCACCGATGATGAGTTGCGCGATGGTGCCCACCACGATCTCGGACAGGGCGCTCGAAACCCGCAGCCAAATCGACAAGAGAGATGCGATCAGCGCGAGCCCAAGCCACAGTGCCGCTAACGCCCAAATGCCCGTCATGTCGCCTCCTTGGCGTCGTCCTTAAGTCCGCGAAACGGCCGGAGGGCGGGGGTGACAAAACAAAACCCGCCTCGCGGCGGGTTGCGGACTTAACCTCCCACCGCATAGCAAACTTGCGGTAGGAGTCATTAGCCAAGGGGCGGTTTAGGGGGACTCCATCCCCTTCGAATTTTCGCTTCTGATGCTAACTGAGTCTCATAGCCGATCAAGTCCAATTGGCGGACTATGGTTCCCAAATCCTGATTTCGCTTCAACCTCTGAGGCTCAATGACGCAGAGATCGGCGGTCGAAACCCGCAATGTCAGCGCTGCCGAGGACGGCATGCGGCTCGACCGCTGGTTCAAGACTCATTACGCGACGCTGCCCCATAGCCGGCTCGAGAAGCTGCTCCGCACCGGGCAGGTGAGGGTCGATGGCGGCCGCGCCAAGGCGAGCACGCGGCTCGCCGCAGGCCAGGCGGTGCGGGTGCCGCCGCTCCCCGATGTGGCCCCGCCGCCTGGACCGAAGCACAAGCTGTCGAAGGCGGATCGCGATTTCCTCGCCTCCATCACGCTTTACGAGGACGACGATCTCCTGGTGCTCAACAAACCGCCAGGGATCGCGGTGCAGGGCGGCACCAAGACCACCCACCATATCGACCGGCTGCTCGAAGGCTTAGGCGACGGCCCGGACACGCGGCCCCGCCTGGTGCACCGGCTCGACCGCGACACCTCAGGCGTGCTCGTCATCGCCAAGCGGCGGTCGGTCGCGGCGAAGCTCGGGCGCGCCTTCCAGACCCGCTCAGTGCGGAAGATCTATTGGGCGCTGGTGAAGGGCGTTCCGCGGCCGCCGCAGGGCAAGGTTGAGGCGGCGCTGGTCAAGGCGTCAGGGCCGGAAGGCGACCGCGTGCGGAAAGCCCGCCCCGGGGAGCAGGACGTCGCGCAGTCGGCGGTGACTCATTATGCCGTCGTCGACAGGGCAGGGCAGCAAGTCGCCTTCGTCTCGCTGAAGCCCGTCACCGGGCGGCAGCACCAGCTCCGCGCCCATATGGCGATCCTCGGCCATCCCATCCTCGGCGATGAGAAATATCACGGCGACGAAGACTTGCCCGAGGGCATCCCGAACAAGCTTCACCTCCTTGCGCGGCGCATCAGTTTTCCTCACCCTTCCGGAGAAGGGGTGGTCGATGTCACGGCGCCCTTGCCGGAGCATATGACGCACGCCTTTGCCGCGTTCGGCTTCGAGGCGCGGGAGGAAGATGCCGGATGACGCTGGGTGAGCCGATAGGCGCCTAGCAGCCTTTCAGCATTTGGTCGCGGATCTTGATCTCGTTCTTCATGGCACCGAAACCAGGATCCATCGTGAAGCACCAATCGTGGTGAGCCTTTTTGTCGTCGAGCCAACGCAAGCCGGTGAACCCGCATTTGTTGGCGATATTGCTCGCGATCTGGACCATGGTCTGGTCGGCATACCAGTCGCAGGTGCAGTCCTTCAGGTCCTTGGCGCGGATGTCGCTTTCCGACTGTGCAAGCGTTTCGTCGACGACCAGACACCAGGCGAGGTGCCCGCTCGTACCCTTGCTCCAGCGCAAGCCCTGGAAGCCGCACTTCAACTGCTTGGCAAGCTTGACCGCCTTGTCAGCATCGTTCGCATACTTGCCGCCGAACGCGGGGTCGGCGGCGCGCGCGAAATTGCCGGACGCGAAGAGTCCAAAGGCGGCAAGCAAGCTTAGAGCCTTGCCCAGAGTCTACCCATCTGACAGTCCTTTCGGATGCTCATTGAAGCCCCGCTTCACGCTTGCAGGTTACCTGAAAAGCAAGCAAGCGAGCGAACAAACCCAGTTCAACAGAAATAAATCGCAAGCCTATCGAGGCTCGCCTGTTGCGCGGTACAAGCGATGAGAGGGGACGCGCGATGCAAGGGTCCGACAAGTCCGTGCCGGCGAGCGGCAGTGGCAGAGAGCGAAAGACCGCGCTCCCCAAGCGCTTCTATAAAGATGTCGCCATCAAGGATGAGGGGGAGGGGCGGGCAGCCCTTCTGCTCGACGGCAAGACTGTGCGCACGCCGGGCAAAGCCCCGCTCGTGCTGCCGACCGTCAAGCTCGCCGAGGCCGTTGTCGAGGAGTGGCGCGCGCAAGGGGAGCGCATCGATCCCGAGACGATGCCGCTCACCAGGCTCGCCAACAGCGCCATCGACGGCGTGCGCGGGCGCGAGGGCGCGGTCATCGACGACATCCTGGCGCATGCCGGCTCAGACCTGCTCTGCTACCGGGCGGAAGGGCCTAAGGGGCTGGTGGCCGCGCAAGGCGAGCAATGGAACCCTGTGCTCGCCTGGGCCAAGTCCACGCTCAAGGCGTCTTTGCTTCTCGCCGAAGGCATCGTCCACGTGGCGCAGCCCGAAGCCGCTCTCCAAGGGATCGCAGGGGAGCTTGAGGGTCTCGATGCGTTTCGCCTCGCCGCGCTGCACGTGATGACCTCGCTGACGGGATCGGCGCTGCTTGCTCTCGCCGTGGCGCTTCAGCACCTCACGCCGGAAGAGGCGTGGAAGGCTGCCCATGTCGATGAGGACTGGCAGATCAGCCAATGGGGCGAGGACGCTGATGCCGCCGCGCGCCGCGAGAACCGCTGGCGCGACTTTGCCGCCGCAGCGCGCTTCGGTCGCCTGCTTGGGGCTTAAAGCGGAGAGGTAAGCCTTCCGGCCATTTGCGCGAGTTGTGGCCCATGCTATTCACCGTCATGGGCGCGTCACATGGGGAGCGGCTATGAAGGAAGTCCTGGAAGAGCTTGAAATTCGCCGCGACAGGGCCCGCGCCGGCGGCGGCCCCAAGCGCATCGAGGCCCAGCATGCCCGCGGCAAGCTCACCGCACGCGAGCGCCTCGACCTTCTGCTCGACGAAGGCTCGTTCGAGGAGTTCGACATGTTCGTCGAGCACCGCGGCACCGAGTTCGGCATGGCGGAGACCAAGGTCCCCGGCGACGGCGTGGTCACCGGCTGGGGCACCATCAACGGCCGCGTGACCTATGTCTTCGCCAAGGACTTCACCGTGTTCGGCGGGTCCCTGTCAGAAGCCCACGCCAACAAGATGATCAAGATCCAGGACATGGCGCTGCAGAACCGGGCGCCGATCATCGGCCTGTTCGACGCCGGCGGCGCGCGCATCCAGGAAGGGGTGGCGGCGCTCGGCGGCTATGGCGAGGTGTTCCTGCGCAACGTGCTCGCCTCGGGCGTCATCCCGCAAATCTCGGTGATCATGGGGCCGTGCGCCGGCGGCGACGTCTATTCGCCGGCCATGACCGACTTCATCTTCATGGTCAAAGACACTTCCTACATGTTCGTGACCGGTCCCGACGTGGTGAAGACGGTGACCAAGGAGGAGGTGACGGCCGAGCAGCTCGGCGGAGCAATTGTCCATACGACGAAGTCGTCGATCGCCGACGGCGCCTATGACAACGACGTCGAGGTGCTCCTGCAGATGCGGCGGCTCATGGACTTCCTGCCATCGAGCAATCTCTCGGGCGTGCCGGAGCTGCCGACGCGCGACCCGTGGGACCGCTGCGAGAAGTCGCTCGACACGCTGATCCCCAATCACCCCAACAAGCCCTACGACATCAAGGAGCTGATCCATAAGGTCGTGGACGAGGGCGACTTCTTCGAGATCCAGGAGACGTTCGCCCGCAACATCGTCGTGGGCTTCGCCCGCATGGAAGGACGCACCATCGGCATCGTCGCCAACCAGCCGATGTTCCTAGCGGGCGTGCTCGACAGCGACGCCTCGCGCAAAGCGGCTCGTTTCGTGCGCTTCTGCGACGCCTTCAACGTGCCCATCGTCACCTTCGTCGACGTGCCGGGCTTCCTGCCGGGGACCGACCAGGAATATGGCGGGCTGATCAAGCACGGCGCCAAGCTGCTCTTCGCCTTCACCGAGGCCACGGTGCCGAAGGTCACCGTGATCACGCGCAAGGCCTATGGCGGGGCCTACGACGTTATGTCTTCGAAGCATATCCGAGGCGATGTGAACTATGCCTGGCCCACGGCTGAGATCGCGGTGATGGGCGCCAAGGGCGCCGTCGAGATTTTGTATCGCGCCGAGCTCGGCGATCCCGCCAAGATCAAGAAGCGTATCGACGAGTATCAGACGCGCTTCGCCAATCCGTTCGTGGCGGCGGAGCGGGGCTATATCGACGAGGTGATCATGCCGCACGGCACGCGCAAGCGCATCGCCCGCGCGCTGCAGATGCTGCGCAACAAGCATGTCGAGAACCCCTGGAAGAAGCACGACAACATCCCGCTGTGACGGGGGCGGGAGGCGTTGGAGAGTGGGTACGCTCACGATGCCCACTATGCCGGGCATGATCACGCGCACAGGGCCGTCGAAGGCGTCGATCTGCAGGGCGCGCGCAGCGGGACTCATTTAATCCGCTTTCGCGCCTGTGAAATGTCGGTTCAGTATCGGCTATCGCGGTTCTGAGGGCGCGCGCCCGTTCGTATGCAGCTAGGTAGGGTGATGAACGAAGCACCTGAAAAGTGGACAGGCTCGCCACTGCTGAGGCTGTGGCGACGGCTGGGTCCTGACCTGGTAACCGGAGCCGCAGACGACGGCGCGCGCCTTCTATGCGACGATAGCGGTTGCTACGTTGCTTGGCGCGGCCCTTAGCGTAGTTGGATTTGATCCGGTGCGCGCGCTCTATTGGGCGGCGGTGGTCAACGGTGTGCTCGCAGCCCCGCTTATGGCCGTGATGATGCTGATCGTGCGCAATCCGAGGGTCATGGGGCGGCTGACGCTGTCGCGGTCGATGGCGATCTGGGGCTGGGCGGCAACTGCCGTAATGGCGGCGGCATCTTTTGCATTCTTCATCTTGCCATAGGTGATTTTGGCCTAACCCATATCCTATGGCGCCAATCTTGCGGGTTTCAACAGCATCCGACGAGTTCAAAAATGGGGTATAGAAAAGCTATGAAAGGCTATGTCCACAGCATCGAAAAGGCAGCGCAACAGAACGCGACGTTCCGCACGGTCTTGTATACGGCCAAGAACTGCCAGCTCGTCGTGATGAGCCTCAAGCCCGGTGAAGACATCGGGGCAGAGGTGCACCAGCTCGATCAGTTGCTCCGGGTTGAGGAAGGCGAAGGCAAAGCGGTGCTCGATGGCGTTGAGCATCATATCAAGCCGGGGTTCGCGATCCTGGTGCCCGGCCGGTACGCGCCACAACATCATCAACGGCCCGTCGGGCCCGATGAAGCTCTACACGCTCTACGCTCCGCCGAACCATCGCGATGGCGTGGTGCACGCCACCAAGGCAGACGCAGAGGCGGACGAAGAGCATTTCGACGGGAAGACGACCGAATAGTCATCTGCCCGACAATTGCTCGGGCGGACACTGTCGGCTCTGGCTTAACGTCAGCAAATGTGGAATTTTCCATCGACAAAAATTTAGGGGCAAAATGCCGAGCAAGGGCTTCACAGTCGGAGTGCGAAGAGGCCCGATGTTTGGTTAGGACTGCAACCGGAGATAAATCATGTCGCTAGGTCTCATACTCATCATCATCCTCGTCATCTTCTTGCTCGGTGGCTTCAGTGGCCGCTTCGGCGGCTACGGCTACGGCTACGGTCACGGCGGCATGGGTGTCATCGGCATCATCCTGATCATCCTCGTCGTACTGCTTCTCATGGGTCGGCTTTGATCTGACAGGCGGAATATCGAGCGCTGTGATTTGGTGATTTTCGCAGCCTCACCCTGAGCTGTCAGCGCCAGGGACTGGTGGCCGGCGCCATCGATGGCCGCCGGGAGTGTGACCTTTATCGATCCAGTTATTCTGAACCTTGCCGTTGCCCTTGGGGTCGGCCTCTTGATCGGCGCCGAACGGGAGCGTCGCAAAGGCGACGGTCCGTCGCGTTCTCCGGCGGGGATCCGAACGTTTACGATTACCTCGCTGGCGGGAGCTGTTAGCGTCCTGATCGGCGGCGAGCTCTTGCTGACGATTGCGACGCTTGGCGTCATCGCGTTGACGGCTCTCGCCTACTGGCGCGCCCGCGACGATGATCCCGGACTGACGACCGAAATCGGGCTGATCCTGACCGTGCTGCTCGGTGGGCTTTCAATGCGCCAGCCGGCGCTCG
>JAENXG010000363.1 GCA_016649675.1 Methyloceanibacter sp. | reverse complement strand
CACAACCTCACTCGCGCGCACGAGGTTCTTCTCAATTGGGACTTATTTCGAAGCCGGCTTCATTCACCTCTTCCACTTGCCAGAACTTGTAATTCCGAAGGCGACGCGTGATTGCACGCGGGCGCACATGAGCTCAAGGGCGCGCTGCGCGCAGCCGATCAATCGCATGCAATGATGATGGATGCGGCCGGGACCCAGACGACCCTGCGCGGTCTCAAACCCGCGGCCTTCGCCGAGGAGAATGTTCGTGGCAGGAACCCGCACGTTGTCGTAGACAATCTCGGGATGGCCGACCGGCGCGTCGTCGTAGCCGAACACGCGCATGTCGCGCACGATACGGATACCCGGTGTCTCCCTTGGCACGAGGATCATCGATTGCTGCAGATGCTTGTTCGGATTGCCGGGATCGGTCTTGCCCATCACGATCAGGACTTTGCAATCCTCGCTCATGGCGCCTGACGTGAACCACTTGCGACCGTTGACGATGTATTCCTCGCCGTCGCGGCGGATGCTGCATTGGATGTTGGTGGCATCGCTTGACGCGACCTCAGGCTCGGTCATGGAGAAGGCCGAACGGATTTCACCCGCGAGGAGCGGCCCGAGCCAGCGCTTCTTTTGTTCCGCGGTGCCGTAGAGCGAGAGCACTTCCATATTTCCGGTGTCGGGCGCCGAACAATTGAAGATTTCGGACGCCCACGAGATTCGTCCCATGATCTCGGCAAGCGGCGCGTATCCGAGATTGCTGAGGCCCGCGCCATGATCGCCGGGCAAAAACAGGTTCCAGAGCCCTTCCGCGCGGGCAAGACGTTTCAGTTCCTCGAGGATCGGCGGTCTATGGTGGCGATGCCCGCTCTCGACTTGTTTTCCATAGAGGGTTTCGGCGAGATAGACGTGTCGCGCCATGAAGGTGGAGAGCTGCGCCTGCAATTCCAGCGCTCTTGGGCTGTGATCGAAATCCATCGTCCGGCGTCCTCTGCTCAAGTTGACCGATTCGACCTTCGTTCGCTTTGTTCTCAAGCGGTTTCGGAGTTCTCACGGTGCCGTCCGGAATGCGGTTGGAATTCGGTGTGGCGCGTTCTCCGGTAACATGAAGGTATCGTTTCAGGCGGCAAGGTCAATCGGCTGATCGATGGGCTTTGTGGCGAGGGTCTGCCAACCATCCACTTTGCGCATGTTGATCTGCCCTGAAGCGAGCAGCGCCCAGAACAACATCGCGGCGGTGTCGGCCGACGGCAGAACAGTTTGCGTCTTGATCCGCCGCTTGAATTCCTCGTGCAAACGCTCGATTGCATTTGTGGTGCGTAAGCTGCGCCATTGGCTCGGCGGCAGGCGAGTAAAGGTGAACAAGCGTTCCCCTGCCTCTTCCAGGCTGTCGGCCACGGCACGATGCTTCAGCTTCCATTTGCGGATGAAGGCCTTGCGGCGGATCGCTATCTCCTCGGGTGTCGCCGCGTAGATCATGTCGTTGTAATCTGCGGTGATCTCCTCATGCAGGCGCTCGGGCGCGTGCGCGAACAGATTTCTGTGCTTGTGAACGGTGCAGCGTTGCACCGGCACGCCATCCCAGACGGCGGCGATGGCCTTGTCGAGCCCCGGCGCGCCGTCGACGATGAGAAACTCGGGCCGCCGCAGCCCGCGCTTGATGAGATCGTCGAGGACAGTGCGCCAGGCCTCGGCGCTCTCGCCACCCATACTCTTGATCGCGAGCAATACCTTCTGGCCGTCCGCGCGCACGCCGAGAATAACGAGCAGCGAGATCGAGGTCGCCTTGCGGTCAAGCCGCACGCGAACGACGGTGCCGTCGAGGATCAGGCGCACGATCGGATCCCCGGCCAGCGAGCGGGTGTTCCAGGCATCCCAGTCGCTCTTCACCTTGCGCCACGTCCGGCTCACGGTGTGCAACTTGGCACGGCCAAGACCTCAAGATTGGCCATTCGGCTAGGCCTCTAGTTGGAAAGCTCATTCTCTTTCAATGCGGAGCGCCGAGCAACCGCCCAGTACCGGAGCCTTATGTCTTCGCGCCGGCAGACCTGAAGCCTGCGACAATGCCGCCGGCCTTGACGAAGGCGTTCTTCATATCAGCTGAAGTCATGCCGACCGTTGTCTTCAGGTCCGTAACGCCACCGCCCGCCGCTGCGACGATGGCCGCTGCTGCCGCGCCGTCAATCGATGGGCCTTCGGAAACGATCAGGAAATCGTACTCGCCGAAAGTCATGTAGTAGGCGATCATCTTGCCGCCCGCTTTGGCAAACAATTGAGCGACACTCTCGGCGCGGTCCTCGGGTTTTGCCAGCATTCCCTTGACGGCATCCTGCGTATAGCGTCCCTGCGTAATAAACACCGGCATGGAGTCCTCCTTTGTGAGTGAGAGAAGAAGCCCCGACCGTCCCTCCGGCCGAGGTCCCGTTCAGGCGACACTATTGGCCGCTCAGGCGCCGCCAGGACGCATTGCGATAGATCAATCTGGCAAAAAGAAAAGGGCCATCGCTCTGACTGGCCCAATGGATGTCGAGATAGGTCAATCGCTGCCGAAATCAGCAACCCGAGCGACGTCCGGTTTCCATCCATTAGCGACCGAACTGCAGACATCACTGGTGGTCCGGTTCGTGCCATTGGACTAAACCGCTCGCGCGGTAGGGCGCTGCGGCGAGCGGCATGGCCGTGCCAGCAATGGATGGACGATGGGAGCGTGGTGCCTGACGATGAAGGGCCCGAAGCATATCCCAGAACCGATGAT
>JAENXG010000268.1 GCA_016649675.1 Methyloceanibacter sp. | reverse complement strand
CTTGTTCTCGTCCTGCTTGCGCATGCGGATCACGGCGCGGAGCGCCTTCACGTCGAAGCCGTTGCCCTTGGCCTCGGCATAAACCTCACGCAGGTCTGAGGCGAGCGCCGCCTTCTCCTCCTCGAGCCGCTCGATGCGGGCGACGATGGTACGAAGCTGGTCTTTGGCCGATGTCTGGAGCATTGGGGTCCCCCGCAATTTTTGTGATTCGATCTGGACCCGAGCTTAGGTCTTGCCGATTTGCCGGGGCAAGGTGTGCCGCGCGCTTATCCCGCTTATCCAAAGCGCACGGAGGTGCATGCCCGCGAAGGGAGTGGGCTCAGCCCGCGCGCTTGCGGGGCTTGGCCGGGGCTTCCGTCTGGAACTTCGCCTTCCACGCCTCGTAAGGCATGCCGTAGACGATCTCCCTCGCCTCGTCCTTGCTGAGAGCGACGCCTTTCTCTGCCGCCGCCTCCTGATACCAGCCTGACAGGCAGTTCCGGCAGAAGCCGGCAAGCTCCATCAACTCGATATTCTGAACGTCAGTCCGCTCGCGGAAATGCTCGACGAGCCGCCGGAAGGCCGCCGCCTCGAGCTCAACCCTCGTCTTCTCATCCATAAGCGGCCGCCTCTCGCCTCGGTCGGGCGCGGCACCTTCGACGCGCGCGAGGTCGGTGTGGGAGCCATGGAGCTCGATGGCGTGCAGGGGGCCACCCCCGCTCATCACCTTGCGCATTACCTCGGCGAGGCGCATCGCCCATTCGGCCTGACCTTCAGCCCCGAGGATCAGATCCTGGCGAATCTCGACGAGGGCATGCGCCAGCCCGCGCACCGTGCCGTGCCGGTAGAGCGTATCGCCCTTGAGCTGCCCGGAATAGGGAACGTTGTCGCCGACCTCGATGCCGGGAATGGCCCTGAGGCCCTCAAGCAGGGGCAGCGCAAGCCGTGGGTCCTTGTCCCACAGCACGCCAATCGCCCATGGCCGCGGCACGCCCTTCCAGGCCTGGGTGAAGCTGTGCATCGACAGCAGGACCGGTGGCCTGCCGGCAGCAAGCCCCGCCTCGACCGCACGCTCGACCGCCAGGTGGTACGGCCTGTAGTAGCGCTCGATCCGCGCCGCGACCTCCGCCTCGTCGATACCGGCATTGCCGGGGACGATGAGCCCGTCGGAGATCTGCATGACGAGCGTCGGGTCGTCGAGGCCGCGATTGGGGTCGATCAGGAGCCGAGAGAAGCTGGCAAGCAGCGCTGGCGCACCAAGCGCCTCGGCGAGGCGCTCGGCCACCCCGGCCGCCCCGAGATCGTATGCGATATGGCGATGGAGGTCTTCCGGCCTTAAGCCCAGCGTGCCGTAAGCCTCGGGGATGATATTCTCGGCATGGTCGCAGAGGATGAGGAGGCCAAGGCTCGCGTCGCCTTCGATGCTGCGATAGGGCTTGTCGCCCAAGTCTTCTTGTAGAAGAGTGTCCAGTCTTCGCTCCCCGCGCCCTTCCCTCACGTCCTCTTACTTGCGCTTCCCGCCGCGCCGCGGCAAGAAAAAAGCTTGATGGCGGCCAAGGTTGCGACGCATTTACCCACGATTTTGCGCTTCCTTTCGTAGTCGAGAACTCGCTCTATAATGTGCCGGGCCTGGTCAGACAAACGCAACCAATTCGGTGCTATCGTTCGAAATTCGTTAACCGTGATTGCAGGCTTTGACAGGATGATGCTTGCTTCCAACTTGATCCGGTACGCGGGCAGCACCCCGTTGGCCGCTCCCTGCCGCAGGGGGCGGAGCGTCTACCCATCGCTTGCGCTTGCCCTTCTCGCCGGCCTCTGTGCCACCCCCGCTTACGCCGATCTCAAGCTCTGCAACACGACGGCGAGCCGAGTCGGCGTCGCCATCGGCTATAAGGACGCCGAGGGCTGGGCCACCGAAGGCTGGTGGAACATCGCCTCCCACACTTGCGAGACCCTGCTCAAGGGCGTTCTCATCGGCCGCTTCTACTATATTCATGCCGTCGACTACGATCGCGGCGGGGAATGGGCCGGCACTCTCTTTATGTGCACCGACGACAAGTCCTTCACCATCCGCGACACCAAGGACTGCGTGAAGCGCGGCTACAAGCGCACCGGGTTTTTCGAGGTCGACACCGGCGAGGAGCGAGACTGGACCGTCCGTCTCACCGATCCTGAGGGCGAAGCGAAGTCGCAATGAGGCGCAATCGCCGGGTCAAGATCGTCGCCACGCTCGGTCCTGCCTCCAACAACGAAGCCATGATGCGCCGCCTGTTCGAGGCCGGCGCCGACGTGTTCCGCGTGAATATGAGCCACGCGACGCATGACGGCTTGCGCGACATTCACGCCATCGTCCGCAAGCTCGAGCTCGAGTTCTCCCGCCCCATCGGCATCCTGGTCGATCTGCAAGGCCCCAAGCTGCGCATCGGCAAGTTCGAGTCGGGCGCGATCAGGCTCACCGAAGGCGACGTCCTGAGCTTCGTCCGACGCGAAGGGATCGGGGCCCTGGGTCGCGTGCACCTGCCGCATCCGGAGATCTTCCAGGCGGTGCAGACAGGGCACACCCTTCTTCTCGACGACGGCAAATTCAGGCTCCGCGTCATCGACGCAAGCGACGTCCGGATCGACGCCGAGGTGATGACCACCGGCGTGCTTGGCAGCCGCAAAGGCATCAGCCTTCCCGATACCGTGCTGCCCTTGGGCGCCATGACCGAGAAGGACCGCGCCGACTTCGACTACGCCCTTTCCCTCGGCGTCGCCTGGATCGCACTGTCCTTCGTGCAGCGGGGCGATGACGTGGCCGAAGCGCGCAAGATCGCGCGGGGTCGCGCCTCGGTGATGGCCAAGATCGAGAAGCCGTCGGCGCTCAACCATCTGGAGGAGATCATCGACCTCTCCGACGCCATCATGGTGGCGCGCGGCGATCTCGGCGTGGAGATGCCGGTCGAGAAGGTCCCGGGCCTGCAGAAGCAGATCACCCGCGCGGCGCGAAACGCCGGCAAGCCCGTGGTCGTCGCCACCCAGATGCTGGAATCGATGATCTATTCGCACACGCCGACACGCGCCGAGGTCTCCGACGTCGCCACGGCCGTGTTCGAGGGCGCCGATGCAATCATGCTGTCGGCGGAATCGGCGGTCGGCAAATTTCCCGTCGAGGCGGTGGCGACCATGGACCGCGTCGCCATGGAGGTGGAGCGCGATCCCCTTTACGAGGCGATCATCCACGCCCAGCGCATCGGCCCCGAGGCGACCGGCGCCGACGCGATCTCGGCGGCGGCCCGCACCGTGGCCGAGACCCTGAACCTTGCCGCCATCATCTGCTACACGGCGTCAGGCGCGACGAGCCTGCGCGCCGCCCGCGAGCGGCCGGCCCAGCCGATCCTGGCGCTGACCCCCATTCCCGCGACAGGACGCAAGCTCGCGCTCGTGTGGGGACTGCATTGCGTGCTGACTGATGATCCGCGCGATCTCGACGACATGGTCGCCAAGGCTTGCCGCATCGCCTATCAGGAAGGTTTCGCCCTTCCCGGCCAACGGGTGATCATCTTGGCCGGCGTGCCGTTGGGCACGCCCGGCGCCACCAACATGCTGCGCATCGCCTTCGTCGGCGACGGCTCGGAAGACTACTAGCGGTTGCCGGCACGCGAGAGCGTCGCCCTGGCACGAACTCGCGCCCCCTGCGTCTTTAATGCTCGCAGCACGCCACTGAGACGGGGCTAACCTGCACGACTTCAAGGGTGGGCAACGGTGGCGCGATTTCCGAATGATGGAGCAGCTTTCGTTTTTCG
>JAENXG010000126.1 GCA_016649675.1 Methyloceanibacter sp. | reverse complement strand
GGTCTTGAGGTCGTGACTTTGCAAGAGCAGCGCATCGGCCGGCACCCGGTCGCCCTCCGCAAGTACGACGAAATCGCCGCGCACCACCTCCCGACCGGCGATGCGTCTGCGCGCGCCGTCGCGGATGACCAGGGCACGCGGGCTGGTCAGGTCGCGCAGTGCTTTCAGGACGCGCTCGGTGCGGGTTTCCTGCACGACCGTGATCACGATGGACATGGTGGCGAAGGCGAGCAGGATGAGTGCTTCCTTCAGATCCCCCAGGACCAGATAGATCGCGCCACCGGCGAGCAGCAGCGCCAGCATCGGTTCACGCAGGACTTCGAGGACGATGCGCAGCGGCGTGCGCAGGTCCGGGCGGGGTAGCTCGTTGTACCCCTCGGTCTTTAGCCTGGCCTGAACATCCGCCTCGCTGAGGCCCCGGATTGGGGCGAAAGATGCGGGAGCGTTCAGCATTTCAATGGCTCTTCCCCGAGTGGATCGTCTTCCTGCAGCCTCTCAGTCAGCATATAGCCATGTCGCCGTTCGCCGCCCGGCGCTCGCCGCGATCACCATGCCGAGCATAACAATGATTGCCTGAGCCAGCGGTCGGCCATCACATGGAAGTACGATCGCCTGCGCCAGGAACCATGGCGCATGGAAAAAACCGTAGAAGGGGGCGATCCAGAAAAATGCCAAATGGATCATCAGCCCAGCTTGATCGGGGGGCATCCGAGGTCTTGCTGCCGTAGTAAGCCAACTCATGCCAAAGGCGCCGACGATGGCAATGGACACATGCCACGGCACTAACGGCTCGCAAACGAAGACGCCGGTAGCAGGCACGATATTCACAATGCCCCAGAGTCCCAGCATGGCCGCAAGGGAGCTGACGAGATGCGCACTGATTTGACGGAGACTCGAATAGTCGGAGTCGAACGGGTCTTGCGCTGCCAACACCAAAGCCATCCCCGCTGCCACTATGCTCGCGACGAGTGCGAGAAGAATAGGGGGCGCATGGGTAAGTTGCGCGAGAAGACCAGCCGCACCTAATGCTCCGACAAATGTGGCGCCGGAACGTAGACCAGCGATCAGGAGTGAAATTACTTTCACAGCAGGCTTGCCAAGGCTATGGCACTCTTGTTATTCGTATTTCGACGATTAACGAATAGGCCGAGTCATGTCAGCTGTCAAATTGCGACGGAAGAGACCCGCTTCGACCCGGAGCTCCCAGGAGAAGATCGCCCAGATCGCAAAGGCGTTGGCTCATCCGGCGCGCGTCCAGATCGTTCAGACGCTGCTACGCCGGACAACCTGCATCGGGTGCGACATTGTGCAAGAGATCGGTCTCGCCGCCTCTACGACATCGGAGCACCTGCGCATCCTGAAGGAGGCCGGATTGATCATCGGGGAAATCGAGCATCCACGCGTCTGCTATTCGCTCAATCCGGCGGCGCTCAAACCGCTCGCCGAGTTTCTTGGACAAGCAGCCGCGAGCGCCATACGCAACAGGCGAGTCTGACCATGTCCACTTTCGAGCGCTATCTCACCGTTTGGGTTGCTCTATGCATCATTGCTGGCATCGCACTTGGGCATTTCTTTCCTAACGTATTCCACCTCATCGGCTCGGCCGAGGTCGCCAAGGTCAATCTGCCGGTGGCGGTCCTGATCTGGTTGATGATCATTCCCATGCTTGTGAAGATCGATTTTGCGGCTTTGTCGCGGGTCAAGGAGCATTGGCGGGGCATCGGCGTCACGCTCTTCATCAACTGGGCCGTGAAGCCGTTCTCGATGGCCTTCCTGGGGTGGCTCTTTATCGGCTGGCTGTTCAGACCTTATCTGCCAGCGGACCAGATTAATAGTTACATCGCCGGCCTCATTCTGCTTGCGGCAGCGCCATGCACGGCGATGGTGTTTGTCTGGAGCAATCTCTCCGACGGCGAGCCGCATTTCACGCTGAGTCAGGTCGCGCTCAACGACCTGATCATGGTGTTCGCCTTTGCGCCAATCGTGGGACTTCTCCTCGGCTTGTCGGCGATCACGGTGCCTTGGGAGACGCTGTTTCTATCGGTCGTTCTTTATATCGTCGTACCGGTCATCATTGCGCAGATCGTTCGACGGAGCGTGATCGCGAGCGGTGGTGGCGAGGCTTTGTCCCGACTTCTGTCCACACTACAGCCGGTTTCGCTCGTGGCGCTGCTCGCGACCCTGGTTCTTCTGTTTGGGTTCCAGGGCGAGCAGATCCTGGCGCAGCCCTTAATTATCGCAATCCTGGCTGTGCCAATCCTGATCCAGGTCTATTTCAACGCGGGACTTGCATACGTCCTGAATCGCGCAGCCGGCGAGGCGCATTGCGTGGCTGGTCCGTCTGCGCTCATCGGCGCCAGTAACTTCTTCGAATTGGCTGTTGCCGCCGCGATAAGCCTTTTCGGTTTCAACTCGGGCGCGGCGCTAGCGACTGTTGTCGGAGTGCTGATCGAGGTTCCAGTCATGCTTTCGGTGGTGAAGATCGTGAATGGCACTCGTGGGTGGTATGAGGCGGGCGCGACGGTGCGCCAGCGCATCGCGAGTGAGAAGGCGGGAGGTTGAGCGGTGGATGTCGTGATCTACCACAACCCCGAGTGCGGGACGTCTCGGAATGTTCTGGCGATCATTGAAGCTGCAGGCTACACGCCGACGGTAATCGAATATTTGAATACCGGATGGACCAGGCCCCAACTTTTGGGCCTCTTTGCAGTTGCGGGACTTACGCCGCGCACAGCGCTCCGCGAGACGAAGTCGCCTGCCACGGAACTGGGTCTCCCCGGCGAGGGCGTGTCCAACGAGGTAATCCTCGACGCGATGATCAAGTATCCCATACTTGTGAACCGCCCGATCGTTTGCACACCCAAGGGCGTCCGACTATGTCGTCCGAGTGAAGCGGTCCTTGATCTGCTCGACCGCTTCCCGCCCGGGCCGTTCCACAAGGAAGATGGAGAATTGCTTATCGATCATGATGGACGCCGCGTGGGCTGATCCCTTTGGCGCGTTGAGGTGAATTGATGAAACGCAACGAAGTTGCTCAGCACGTCACATTGGCGTTTTGATCAACCGCACCAGCTACCCCGAGCGCTTTGCTGAGCACCATCAAGAGGCGGCACCGCAACTGATCCAGTCTCGTTCTGGACTTGGAAGGCGACCCTGTCGTCGCGCAACGCCTGCGCAGTACGTTCCGTGATGGTGTCAGCAAGGCGCATTTTTGACTCATCGCAAGGTCATCAGACGCCCGTTCGTTATTCAGAGCGTGGCATGGAGACGGAATGCCCAAGCGGCCACAAGGCGTGCGCTGATTCCTAGTTCATCGCGCGGCCCCAACAGCGGATATGAGGAGATTGAACCATGGCCAATAGAGAAGTCGTCATCTGTTCGCCGGTGCGCACGGCAATCGGCACTTACGGAGGCATGCTCAAGGATATCCCAGCCACCGATCTTGGCGCGGTCGTTGTCCGCGCCACGCTCGACCGCGCGAAATTGCCGCCCGGCGACTTGGATACGGTCGTCATGGGCAATGTGGTTCAAGCGGGCAACAAGATGAATCCGGCTCGGCAGGCGGCGATCCACGGCGGCGTGCCGGTCGATGTTCCAGCCATGACAGTCAACCGCGTTTGCGGCTCGGGCGCGCAGGCAATTGCGAGCGCGGCGCAGGAAATCATGCTCGGCTTCATCGACAGCGCGGTTGCCGGCGGCATGGAGAACATGGACCGGGCGCCTTATCTGATGAGTTCCGGCCGCTGGGGCTATCGCATGGGCGACGGCCAGATTTTCGATGCGATGCTGATGGACGGCCTTAACGATGCATTCTCCGGCCAGCACTCGGGCTGGCACACTGAGGATCTCGCAAGCTCACACCAGATCACCCGCGAAGCGCAGGATGGATGGGCGGAGCGCTCGCAGAAACGGTTTGCCGCGGCTCAATCCGCCGGCAAGTTCACCGCGGAAATCGTCGCGGTCGAAATCGCCTCGCGAAAGGGCCCGACGCAGTTCGACAAGGACGAGCACAATCGGCCCGATACCACGCTGGAAAGTCTCTCCAAGCTCAAGCCGGCATTCCGCAAGGACGGTACCATTACGGCCGGCAACGCGCCGGGCCTCAACACCGGAGCCGCAGCCATGATCGTGGCCGACCGCGCTTGGGCCGATAAGAAAGGCCTGCAACCGATGGCGCGCCTCGTCGCCTACGGTGTTGGCGCTGTCGAGCCGGGCATGTTCGGACTGGGCCCGGTGCCTGCGGTGAAACAGGCGCTCGACCGCGCTGGCTGGAAGACCGAAGATATCGAACGGATCGAGATCAATGAGGCTTTCGCCGCCATTGCGCTTGCGGTCACCAAGGACCTTGGTTTGCCTGAAAATATTGTCAATGTGGAAGGCGGCGCCATCGCGCATGGACATCCGATCGGTGCGAGCGGGGCGGTACTCACGACACGCATCCTGCATTCGATGCAACGGGACGGGATCAACAAGGGAATCGTCACGCTCTGCATTGGCGGTGGGCAGGGGATCGCACTGGCGGTGGAACGGATAACATGAGGACGAACGGATGGACGCACCATCGGCTTTTCCGTCACGCAGTGCCCAATCTATCTCCGAGCGTCTAAACCAAGAGTGCTTCTGTATAACCCTCGACCGCGACGCATTGTGTCAAGCGCTTGAGCGGGAGGTTGGAGACCCGGCCTTTTGCGCGACCTTCATCAGAACGCGGCCCCATCTATTTTCCAATGCCCCGCTGTTCATTTCGGAAGCCGAAACAAGTGAGATGCTCCGCCTTGTGCGAGCCGTAGAGGTCGCGACCCGATTTCCTGCCTATCAGGAAGCGGCTTTGTCTTGGGCTCCCGAGATCGCGCGGCATGATTTTGGGCCGCTTGGCGTTTTCATGGGCTACGACTTTCATCTTACCGCGGCGGGACCCAAGCTGATCGAGGTGAATACGAACGCGGGCGGCGCCTTCCTGAATGCGCTGTTGGCCAAGGCGCAACGGGCCTGCTGCACCGAGATCGAGCTCGCTATGGGTAGATCCAAGGCCGATGATTTCGAATCGGCGGTCCTGCGCATGTTCCAGCATGAGTGGGAGCTCCAGCAAAGGACCGGCGTGCCGCAGCGGATCGCGATTGTCGATGATCGGCCTGCAGACCAATATCTTTATCCGGAGTTTCTCCTGGCCCAGCGCTTCTTCCAAAAGAACGGGATCGAGGCGACGATTGCCGATGGAAGACAGCTTCGCTACGAGCACGGCCGACTGCTGACGGAGGGACAACCGGTTGATCTTGTTTACAATCGACTTGTCGATTTCTCTTTCGACGATCCCGAGCACCAAGCTCTACGTGCCGCGTATCTCGCTAACGCTGTCGTCGTCACCCCCAATCCGCGCGTGCATGCCCTTTACGCAGATAAACGCAATTTGGCGCTGCTGTCCGATCAGGCGGCACTGCGCTCGTGGCGGCTTCCGCCGCAGATGCTCGCCGATCTCGCGGGGGTGCCGCGCACGGTGCTCGTCACCTCCGACAATGCGCAGCAACTGTGGGGAAGCAGAAAGACGTTGTTCTTCAAGCCGGCTGGCGGGCACGGGAGCAAGGCTGTTTATCGCGGAGACAAGCTCACGAAGGGTGTGTGGGAGGAGATCATTCGAGGCGGCTACGTTGCTCAGGAGTTTGCGGCACCCGGTGAGCGCATGATTAAGCTCGATGGTACGGCGGAGCGGCGCAAAGCGGATGTCCGGCTCTACACTTACGATGGCCAAATCTTGCTCACCGCTGCGCGGCTTTACCAAGGGCAGACGACGAATTTCCGGACACCGGGTGGTGGGTTCGCACCGGTGTTCGCGGTCTGACTCAGATAGGGTGACTCCAGTACGCCAATCGACCAGGATTGAAATTAAGCGCCAGCAGACTTGGGGATAGCAGTGACTTTTGCGGCCAACCTCTCCTTGGAGACAGCCGTGCCCGCCCCACAGTTCAGACCCGACCCGGAAACGAGACGCAAAATGCTGGAGCAACGCTTGCAGAGCTTGAAGCCTCACCGGCGAGGCGTGATTGCGCTAGCCTCGATGACCTCGCTTGAAACGAAACGAATCGACGTCATGGCGGCTGGTAGGGAAAGCAGCCGGGCGCGGGCCGTGTGTTCCTGACGGTTGGGGAGGTTTCGCGATGAGCAAGGATTTTGTGCAGATCGCCGATGACGTGATTAGCGGTGTGAAACTGCTGCGCGAGGGCGCACCAGAATCGATGAAAGGTTTTGGCGCACTTGCAATAGCAGCAACGGCCTCCAAGGCCATTGACACCAAGACCAAGGAGCTAATGGCGCTGGCGATCGGTATCACGCTCCATTGCGACGGCTGCGTGGCTTTTCATACCAAAATGGCCCACCAGCATGGAGCCACCCGCGAGGAGGTTGCCGAGACGGTCGCTCTCGCCGTCTACATGGGAGGTGGGCCCGCGGCGGTATACGGAGGAGATGCGCTCCGCGCCTATGATCAATTCAGCAGCACGAAGACGTAACGTGAAACCTTGGCTGAACGGCCGATGAGATGGCGGATGTGAGGAGGAGAGGCCCATGGCAACGCCGGAGAGACATGCGGTGACTGTCCTCCTCACAGAGGAGCACTTGCGCAAAATGATCGATGATCATCTCCTCAAGGAGGAGGAGATGGACGATCGGGTCAAGGTTGCCCGCATCGTGCAAAAGATCGTGGACACCGGCTTAGAACTTCCAGACACGCCATGGCACGACTGGGATGAATGGGTGAAAGGGCTTGAATGATCGCTGCACCTGATATGCGAGAAATCAATTAATGGATAAACCAATTTTCCCCGCGTCCACGTCGTTGTCGGACCACCGCCAAGCAAAAAGGGAACCGCGCCATGACTCTCAACCTCCAGCAGGCGGCGAGCCAGTTGGCGGAAAAGATTGCCGCTCTGCCAGCGCTCCACCCGTACGCCGGAGCGGCAAGAAGGAACGTCTATCTGTTTACGCCAACAGAAGCCGAGCGCGACTTGATCGTCCTAGCGTTGCGCACATTCGCCGCAGCGTCCCCTCCGAACAGGAGTT
>JAENXG010000073.1 GCA_016649675.1 Methyloceanibacter sp. | reverse complement strand
TTCAGCCAATCCGCGGCGCCGAACGCGAGCGCCCAGGACGCCGTGCTTTCCGCCTTCCATATCCTGAACCAGTTCGACATTCCCGAGGGCTCGGTGGTCAACTCGGCGATCGGCAAGCCCGTCGACGAGATCACCGAATGGACGAGCGTCGCCGATCTCAAGAATCTGCGCTGGTATTTCCGCACCCACACCGATCAGTCGATCCGCATGGTGGACCTCAAGCAGGCCGTCGACGCCGCCAAGGGCGAAATCAGCGTGATCGAGATGGAAGGCACCAAAGAGCAGATCGCCAATATCTCCGCGAGCACCACGAGCGTCAAACCGGGGGCGAAATAGGCCGCCAGCTCTCTGCGGCTCCCTTCAACATTGCGGCAAATGCTTTGGGGTACGGCGACCGGCGCTTAAGCACTGCCGCCGGTCGCGCGCATCCTTAATGGGACCTTCAGGCCCGTGAGGGAGGATGGCGCAGCATTATCGGGAGGAGATCACTGTCATGATCCGCCGCACCGCGACCTACGCCCTCATCGCCGCCTTTACGCTCGCCACCACGCCGAGCTTCGCCTGCACCGGCATCAGCCTCAACGCCAAGGACGGCGCCATGATCCGGGGCCGCACCATGGAGTTCGGCTTCCCGCTCTCCTCCAACGTCATCGTCATTCCCGCCGGCACCGCCATGAGCGGCACGCTGCCCGACGGCAAGAAGGGCATCAGCTACACCACGCGCTATGCCATGGCCGGCGCCAATGCCGTCGGCCAGACCGTCATTCTCGATGGGCTGAACGACCAGGGCTTGAGCTTCGGGCTGTTCTATTTCCCGGGCTTTGCCGAATATCCGGAAGCCACGGCCGATAACGCCGCTCACGCCATGGCGCCGTTCGAGTTCGGCGCCTGGGTGCTCGGCAATTTCGCCACCGTCGATGAACTGAAGGCGGGCCTCGCGGAAGGTGTGGTCGTGAACACGCCAGCGCCCGGCTTCGGCTCGAGCCCGTCGCATTATTTCGTGCGCGACAGAAGCGGCAAGTCGATCGTCATCGAGCCGCTGGGCGGCACCTTGAAAGTGTTCGACGCGCCGCTCGGGGTGGTGACCAATGCGCCGGCCTATGACTGGCACCTCACCAACTTGCGCAACTACGTCAATCTCAGCGTAACCAGCGTGCCCCCGCTCGATCTTGGCGGCGTCACGCTCGCTCAGCTCGGCCAGGGCGCCGGCATGCATGGGCTGCCGGGCGACTTCACGCCGCCCTCACGCTTCGTGCGCGCGGTCGCCTTCACCCAAGCCGAAGTGCCTTCGGCCACGGCCGACGACGCCGTGCTCTCCGCCTTCCATATTCTCAATCAGTTCGACATCCCGCGCGGGAGCGTGCGCGACAAGACCACTGGCGGGCTCGAGCTCACCCAATGGACCACGGTGTCGGATACGCAGAACCTGCGCTGGTTTTTCAAGACCTATGACGACGAGACCATTCGTGTCGTGGATCTGAAAAAGGCGGTCGATGCCGCCAAGGGCCAGATTCGCACCATCAAGATGGAATCGGAGCAGCCGATCGTCGACGCCTCGACCATTTTCATGAGCGGCAAGCAGGGCTCGGACGCCGAGCAGTAGCCAAAGTACGGCGGCCTTGAGCCTAAGCCGAGGGTCCCGGGGCCTTTGCTTTTCCAACGGTCTCCGCCCAAGGAACCTTGACCCCGCCAACTCGTTATGGCGGCGCTCAGCGGCTGATCTATGATAGCCGAAGCGCCGGGTGAACCCCGTGCCGGGAGGACCGACATGCCACCTCGATCGTCTTTTTCCTTCCTCTCTACCCCGTCGGACTCACGCACGGCGACGCTGCAAGGCTTGCTCATCGCCGCCATCGTTATCGCCGCGCTCCATGTTGGGCGTGAGGTGCTGGTTCCGCTCGCGCTCGCCATCCTCCTGAGCTTCGTGCTCACCCCGCCGCTGCTCATGCTGCGCCGCATCAAGGTGCCGCGCGCCGCAGCCGTCGGCATCGTGGTCGGCACAGCCTTCGCCATCATCCTCGGGCTCGGCTGGCTCATATCGCGCGAGGCAACGGATCTCGCCGCCGATCTGCCGGGCTATCGATATGCGCTCTCCGAGAAGATCAAGAGCTTGCGCGAGGGCACGGCCAGCTCACCCGTGTTCAAGAGGGCTGGCGATGTCCTGTCCGACCTCCAAAAAGAGCTTTCCAAGCCCGAAGCCGAAGCGCCCTCCCGACCCACGCCTACCGTCGGCACCGGCGCCGAGCATCCGCAAGACCGCCCGATTACGGTGGTGGTCAGCCAGCCCGAGCCGACCGCGCTCGAGGTCTATCAGACCATCGCCGGCACGCTTCTCGCGCCTCTCGCCACCGCCGGCATCGTGCTTCTCTTCGTCGTCTTCATCCTGTTTCAACGCGAGGATCTGCGCGACAGGTTGATCAGGCTGTTCGGCGCCTCCGACCTGCAGCGCGCCACTTCAACCATGACCGATGCCGCCTCGCGGCTCAGCCGCTATTTCCTGAGCCAGGTGCTGATTAATTCGGCTTATGGCTTGCTCGTCGCCCTCGCGCTGTGGCTCATCGGCATGCCGAGCCCCTTCGCCTGGGGCATCCTCGCCACGCTCATGCGCTTCGTGCCTTATGTCGGCGCCTTCATCGCCGCCGCCCTTCCCTTGCTGGTTGCCGCCGCCGCCGATCCCGGTTGGACGACGTTCTTCCTGGTCTTGGCTCTCTACCTCGTCGGCGAGCTGACCATGGGGCAAGTCGTCGAACCCCTCGTCTTCGGGCGCGGCACCGGCGTGTCGCCGATCGCCGTGATCTTTTCCACCGTGTTCTGGACCTGGCTGTGGGGGCCGCTCGGGCTCCTTCTCGCCATGCCCATCACCGTCTGCCTCGCCGTGCTCGGGCGCCATGTCGATGGCTTAGGCTTCTTCGAGGTGCTGCTCGGCGACCAGCCGGCGCTGACGCCGGAGGAGCGCTTCTATCAGCGCGCGCTTTCCGGCGATGCCGCCGAGGCCACCTATCAGGCCGAGTCCTGCCTCAAGGATCAGAGCCTGGTGTCCTATCTCGATCGCGTGGCGCTTCCCGGCCTCAAGCTTGCCGAGGGCGACGAGGAGCGGGGCATGCTCGACAAGGCGCAGTCGGACAAGATCGCCGGCACGGTGCAGGAGATGCTCGACAATCTTGCCGATTTCGAGCCGCGCCGCTGGTTTTCCAGGCTCCGCAAGAAGGTAGAGAAACCCGAGGAGGAGGCCGCGAACGGCCTTGCCTCGCTCACCGCCGCCGACGAAGAAGGCGAGGCCGAGACCGAGGCGCTGCCCGCCATCGAGCGCGACGAGCTTGCGCCGGGATGGGTGGTGGAGGAGCCTGTTATCTCGATCGGCGGGCGCACGGCGCTCGACGCTGCGGCTGCCTCGATGCTCGCCGAGGCCCTGAAGAAGCGGGGGCTTGGCGCCAAGGCGCTGGCACCGGAGGCGATCTCAGCCGCCCATATCGCCTCGCTGGCGGGCACGGAAGCGAAGCTCGTCTGTCTCTCTTATCTTGGGCTCGGAACCGGCCCCGCCACGATCCGCTATCTCGTGCGGCGCCTGCGGCGCATCCTGCCGGCGGGCACGACCATCCTTGTCGGCTATTGGGCGGAAGATCCCACGGCAGCTTCGGTCAAGGCCTTGGCCGCGACCGCCGAGGCCGACGCCTACGCCACCTCACTGCATGAGGCGGTGGAGCTTTGCGTCAAGGCTGCGAAGGGCGAGCTCGCTGGGAAGGAACTGCCGAAGGCCGAGCCGGTGAAGGCCGTCGAGCCAAAGGTCGAGGAGATCACTCCGCCGCCGCCGGTGCCGGGCGGCAGCAAGCCGCGCACGCCTACACGTAAATCTCAGACCGCCGCTGCGTGAAGTCGTGGGTGGTGACGAGGGTGGTGATCACCTTCGCGATCTTGGCGCCGCCTTTGACCGAAGGCTCGACGTCGTTGGCGTAGTCGGCGTCGTCGTTGAAGATGAGCCGGAGGTCGATGAGCGGCACCCCACGGGCGAACGCCTCGCGGGTGATGGTGTCATTGAAGACGCTGAGCCCGGTGCCGGCGATGTTGCGTGTGTCGGGATTTAGATAGCGCGGCCCGTAGATCGAGCACACCGCCGTGGGCAGCATCCTCGCCAGCACGCCGTCGAGCATCGCCCGATAGTTCGTCTGGAACGCGGCCCTGATCTTGCCGAGCTTGTCGAGCACCTCGGCCACTGACTGTGCCTTCTCCTCGATGAGGCCTTTGTTGTGCAGCGCGTCGTTGCCGCCGACGCTGACCACGAGATGGGTCGCATCGTCGGGAAGCCGTTTGATCTGGTCCTTGATGTCGACCGTGATCGCGCCGTCGACGGCATTGAGCGTCGCCTGCCAGCCGGAGGGTAAAGTCCCCTCAAGCTCTTTGATGACGTCGGGTCCGTCGCCCACATAGCGCTTGTTGTCGAAGATCGAGTCGCCGAGCAGCACCACATGCTTCATGGCAGGATCGGCCTTGGTCCGCTGAGGCAGCGTGCCTGCCGTTGCCATGAGCGCCATGCCGGCAAGGAGGGTCCGGCGGCTGGTTCGAGCGCGCGTCTCATCGGTCATCTTCCTCACCATCATTGCCGGGCTTGACCCGGCACTCCAGTAACCCAGGACGCCGGCGATTGGCCATGCCCTTTGCCAAGGTCGAGGGGTCCTGGATTACCCGCCTCCGCGGGTCATGACATGAGAAGTAATTGCGCTGGCGCGCGTGGCATAGCCGAACAGGAGCGCGATCAGGCCGCCGAGCGCGAGCGCGCCGGCCAGGAACAGAAGCCCGCTCTCGAAGGTGCCGGTCGCCTCCTTCATCACCCCCACAATGGTTGGCCCGGCGAGGCCGCCGAGATTGCCGGTGGCATTGACGAGCGCCAGTCCCGCCGCGGCGCCCGTGCCGGTCAGGATGGCGGTGGGAAGCGACCAGAAGGTGCCTATTGCCGCGTAGATCCCGATCGTGGCGAAGGTGAGCGCCGCCATGATGGTGAGAAGCGGGCCGCCCATGGCCGACCAGGCGAAGGCGGCTGACGCGAGAAAGAGCGGCAGCGCGACATGCCAGATGCGCTCGCCGGTCCGGTCCGAGTGCCATCCCCAAGCGACCATGGCGATGCTGGCGAAGAGATAGGGGATGGCGGTGAGAAAGCCGATTTGAAGCGACGATTTGCCGAAGGTCTGGATCACCTGGGGCATCCAGAAGCCGATGCCGTACAGCCCCACCACGATGCAGAAATAGAGGAGCGCCAGCACCAGCACGCGCGGCTTGGTGAGCGCGTGGCCGAGCTCGGCATAGCCTGTCTCGGCCGTCGCCTTGGCCTCTGCTGCAAGGGTGCCGGCGAGCGCGCTCCGCTCGTCTTTCGAGAGCCACGCTGCCTCGGCCGGTCGATCGTCGAGAAACTTGAGGGCAACGAAGCCGAGCAGGACCGCCGGCAGGCCTTCGATGATGAACAGCCAATGCCAGCCTTTCAGGCCGCCGAGCCCGTGCAGCTCGAGCAGCGCGCCTGACACGGGACCTCCAATCACCGTGGCGAGCGGCACCGCCGCCATGAACAGCGACACGATGCGGGCCCGCTCCCGCGCCGGGAACCAAAAAGTGAGATAGAGGATGATGCCCGGGAAGAAGCCGGCTTCCGCCACGCCCAGCAAAAAGCGCATGAGGTAGAAGCCGGTCGTGCCGCTGACGAGCGCCATGGCGGAAGCGACCAGGCCCCAGCTGATCATGATGCGCGCGAGCCAGATACGGGCGCCGAATCTCTGCAGCGCCAGATTGCTTGGGATCTCGAACAGGAGATAGCCGACGAAGAAGATGCCGGCGCCGGCGCCGAAAATAGACGGCGTAAGCCCGAGATCCTGGTTCATGGCAAGCGCGGCGAACCCGACATTGACCCGGTCGAGGAAATTCACCGCATAGCAGAGGCAGAGAAACGGCAGAAGGCGGCGGGCCGCCTTGCCGATGGCGCTTCGCGCGCGATCCTCGCCCATTTTGTTTCGCCCTCCGGGCAGTTTCGGAGCGCCCATAGGAGTATCCTCGCCCGCTACCATACTGATTCGCCCTGAATCGCTCTGGGAGGACATCAAATGGCGATGACAATGGCACAGGCCTCGGCCGCCATGCGCGAGGCCACGCGCGAGACGGTGAAGCGTTATTCGCTTTGGTACCTGCTTGAGGGCGTGTTGATGGTGATCGCCGGCGTTCTTGCGCTGGTCTATCCCTATCTTGCCTCCGTGACCCTCGTCTTCCTGCTCGGCTGGATCCTCATCATCAGCGGCGTCCTTCAGGGCATCGGCCTGATCGGGGCTAGGGACGTGCCGCATTTCTGGCTGCAGCTCGTCTCCGTGGTGCTCGCCATTTTGATCGGCGTGCTGCTGCTCCGCAATCCGGATGCCGGACTGCTGATCATGACGGTGCTCCTGATCGTGTTTTTCATAGTCGAGGGCATCTCCAAGATCATCTTTGCCCTCAACATCAGACCGTTCATGGGTTGGATCTGGGTGTTCGCAAGCGGCATCGTCGGCCTCCTGCTCGGTGCCTATCTGTGGGCCAACATGCCGCTCAGCTCGGAATGGGTGCTCGGCGTGCTGCTCGGGATTCAACTGATTTGCGAGGGTGCCGCGCTGACCTTTCTCGCCTGGATGGTGCGCAGCAGCTGAGCTGACGCGGCCTCCTCAGGGGGAGGTTCGTACGGGGCGGCGCCTGAGCTGACTAGCGCGCGGGCGTCTGCGCCGTCTCGACATAGCGCGAATAGACCCAGCCCATCTCCGCGGTGGCGGGGTCGGTCACCTGCACCCAGTTGCCCTTGCGCCCTGTGGCGCGGACCTTGGTGCCCTTCTCGGCGATCCTGATCGTCTCCGCGTTTGAGGAGGGGGCCGCCCGCACATTGGCGGCGCTCAAAAACGCGACCCACTCGTCCTTGGCGGCCGGCAACGCGCCGCTTGGCGCATTTGCCACTGGCGCGCTTGCCACCGGCGCGGCGGTGCCTGGACCGGTAGCGCTGGCCGGAATCTCCTGCGCGCCCGTTGTTTCGGCAGCGGCAAGCTCCGCCGGAGCGGAGCTTGCTTCGGTCTTTTGTGCCGGTGCCCTGCTGTCAGTCCAGTCATCCTTGAGCTTGGCGAGCTCTTCCTCGGCGCCCTCGACGCCGAGTTGCTTCGCCCGCTCGTACCAGGCGCGCGCCTCTTTGAGGTCGGCCTTGATGCCTTGCGCGCCGATCTTCTCGATGAAGGCGGGATCGTAGGTGGCGCCGAGCTTAAGCGCGGCCTCGCCGCTGCCGGCCTCCGCGGCGCGCTTGTAATAGGCCCGCGCGCCGGCGAGATAGCCGACATCGATCATCTTCTGCCCGTGCGCCATGAGATCGGCGATGCGGTCGCTCTCGTCGGAGCGGAGAATGAGCGCCAACCGCGGATCCGGAGCAACATCGAGCCTGGTCGTGGCGCTCGCGAGGATCGTGCCGTCTGCCGCCATCAACTCGATGCGCAAGTCGGTCCCGCCGCTTTGCGCCTTGCCGCTTGGCGCTTTGGGCAGACGGAGCCGCAAGTCGCCGATCTCGTCGGGCCTGAGGCTCCATTCCGTGGCGCCGTAGGGACGTCCTTGCGAGAAGGTGGCCCCCTCGGGCATCGCGCGGATGGCGATGACGCTGCGGGTGGGAAGCGCGTCGGCCGAATCGATCGTGATGTCGAAGGCGACCTCCTCACCAGCTTTAGCCTCGATCCGGCCCGGAGCGGTGAGGGCGATGTCGGTCTTCGGCTGAACCGTTTCCACCAACGGCGCGCTCACCACCGAGGCCTGCTGGCTCGCTGCAGGCTGGTCCTCATCGACGGCGATAACCGGGCGCTCCGCTCCGGGCAGCCTGATCGCGCCCTGCCATAACAGCGCAAGGATGATCGCGGTCGGAACCAGCGAGACGAGGATCGAGGCTGTCAGCAGCCCGCGATTGGGCGAAGGAGCGCGCGCCGCTTCCGGAATGCGGCCTTGAATTGCCGCCGGCTCGATAAGCGGCCTGCCCGGTCCCTCATTGAGGCCCTTCTGGCCCTCGGGCGCGAAGCGCTCCGCCATGGAGGACACGGTGGCCTCTGGCCTGGCCGGCGCTTCGACCGGGACCGCGGTCGCCAATCGTTCGGTCAAGCTTGCGGGCCTGACGATGTTGTCAGACGGACTGAGCGCTGACTGTCCCATGAAACCCTCCTACGCATCACACAAAAGCAGAGAGTCGCGACGGTTGAGGCCCGTCAGTTTTCGGTGTGGCCCTTGTTCCATTCGACAAAGGCGCGGAACAGATCGGCACGCTCGGCGTCGGAAATCGGCGTTCCGCTGGTGCGGGTCGCCTGCGCGAGGAACGCCTCAAAATGGTTGCGCGAGGCGCCGTCGGTCACCGGCTTGGCCGCCACCTCCTTGGCCCGGTCGATCCAGGCTTGCGCGGCCGGAGAGCGATGCCAGCCTTCGAGCGTTGCCGCGAAGTTGACCTCGCGCCATTTCGGGTGCCGCGGCGCCTTCTGGAACGCATCGAAATTGGAGAAGAAGCGATCCACGAACCGCGAAATCTTCTGGTAGCGGGCGCCGTCGTCGGTCCAGTTGAACGACACGAGCACGGCGCAGACGGCGACCGTATCCACGCGCTGCCCGGCGGGGATCAGCTCGGGATAGTCATCATGGGTCAGCGTCGCGGGATAATAGCTGTCCTCGAGCTCCTTGGCGTAGGGCACGGGAAGCAGCTTCAACCCGCTTGCATCCTTGAGATTGACGAGAGCCGGCGCCGGCTTCCCCGTCACCACGATCGATGCGGCGATCTCTCCGGATTTGAGCTTCACGATCGCATCGGCATCGCCAAGATGCACTTCCTTAACGTCGATGCCGAGCGCCTCGAAGATGAGGTGCCCGGTGATCTCGGCGCCGCTTCCCTCTGCGCCGAGATTCACGGGCTGGCCTTTGAGCTCGTGAATGTCGTTCACGCCGGGGCGGACGAGGATGTGCATCTCCTCGTTGAAGAGCTTGGCGACGTAGGCGATCTGGTCGATGAAATTCGGCCCGAGTTGGCCGGTGCGGGCATAATATTTCAGGATATTGGCCTGGGTGATGCCCATGTCGACGCCGCGCAGATACATCACGTCCTTGATGTTCTGCTCGGGCCCCTTGCCCACCATGGGCACCACGCGCAGAGCGTCGCCGTCGTCGAGAACGTCGGCGATGTCCTGGACGATTGCGAGATCGGTGCCGCTTGCGCTTCCGGCCATGATCGTCACCACGTTCTCGTTCATGCGCGAGCGATAGCCCTCGCGCATGGTCTGGGTGGCAACGATGGGATCCTTGGCCTCTAGTTTGGCCTCGTCCTTGGCGCGGGGGGCCGCAGCAGCGGTAAACGCGAGCAGACACAGTCCGCAAGCGAGGGCGATACGCATGACGCTCCCTCTTCGGCGCGCATCCCTCGGAACCCTGCAAACCCCGCATGAGCGCGCCAATGCCGGGCAGCCGAGATGCAGCGAAAATACTGATGCTGGCGGGGGAAACGGCGCGGTCAGCTGAAGCTGCGCGACCTATCCCCCGTCGTGCTGCTATCCCTCTGACGCGATGGAAAGTGATATTTTGGTCGCTGTCAAGTAGTCACGAATATGTAGCACGACAATATCATGCTTTTGCCGCAGTCAGGCCTCAATATACTAGAAAACGGCGACAGTAAGGCGATGGCAAAGCTTGCCATAAACAAATAAAAC
>JAENXG010000048.1 GCA_016649675.1 Methyloceanibacter sp. | reverse complement strand
GGGGCCGATGTCCGACGCGGAGCTTCTGACCAAGAGCGACCTCGTGGCGCTGGTCCGCGTGCTCTCCGTCACCTGCACTTCCATCACTCATGACGACTTCGCCAAGCAGGATGTTCGGAATTACAGCGCCAAGGTCGAGCTAATGGAGGTGATCAAGGGCGACGACGCGAAAGGGGGCGATGTCAACATCACGTTCCACGAGATCCCCAAAGGCCTGCTCGGACCATGGAGCGTGTTCTACTATCCAGGCGAGATGGTGTGGACGCATCTTGTCGCCGACGGCGGCGCCTTTACGACGACATGGTGGAACGGCCGCGGCGACGTGGTCAGCAAGGCCGTCATCACCGTGCTGCCGTCCAAGCCAGGCGAGACGGTCGAGCTCCCGCGCCGCAGTAAGTGATCCCGCTTGCGTAAGCGCTAGAATGGCGCGAGAGGAAAATGTGAGGCGGCAAGGAGGTCCCATGCGCCGGCATCTACGACTGCTCAGCCTGTTTCTCTTGAGTTGCCTCATCACCGCCCCCCCGGCGCTCGCCGTGCCGGCGCCGATGACCGAGCAGGAGCTTACCGACAAGAGCGATCTCGTGGCGCTCGTTCGCGTGCTCTCGGTAACCTGCACCACCATCACCAAGGACGAGCAGACGGGCGAGGAGCTGCCGGGCTATCTCGCCAAGCTCAAGGTGCTCGAAACCAGGAAGGGCGATGTGAAGCCGGGCGAAACCGTGCTGGTCACTTGGCGCGCCATCCCGAAGTCGATCACAGGGCCGTGGGCCGTCTACTACTATCCCGGGGAAGAGGTGGTCACGCATCTCACCAAGCGGAGCAACGGCGCGACCTATGCGTCGACCTGGCTCAACGCCAAGAGCGAAATCGTGAAGAGCCCGGACAACAAGGATCTGCCCACCACGCCCGGCGAGACGCTAAACCCGCCCGAGGAGCCGGCCGAGCGCACGCCGCTCTAAGCAAGCCCCATCGAGCCAGGCGTTGAACAGGCGCTCGCTCGCGGCGTTGGCCTGAGGCGCAAAGCGCGCGGTGTCGGCGCGCATCTTGCCGAGATCGACCTTGGACGTGGCGAGCTCGAGCGTATGGCCGATCAGCCAGCGCTCCATATCCCTTTGCGGCAGCTCCACGTGGAATTGCAGCGCGAGCACCTTGGGGCCGTAGGTGAAGGCCTGGTTCGGGGTGATCTCTGACGAGGCTAAGCGCGTGGCGCCCACCGGCAGGTCGAACGTGTCGCCGTGCCAGTTCAACACGCGCACGCCGTCGATGGCGCCGAGCGGCGAGGTCTTGCCTTCCTCGGTCAGCGTCATCTCATCCCAGCCAAGCTCCTTCTGCTTGCCCGGATAGACGCGTGCCGCAAGCACTGCGGCGAGCGCCTGGCAGCCGAGGCAAATGCCGACCACGGGCACGCCCTTCTTCACCGCCGCCTCGATGGTCGCGAGCTCGTGCTTGAGAAAGGGGTAGCGGTCGACCTCGTAAATGCCGATGGGGCCGCCGAGCACGACGAGGAGATCGGCGTCCTTCGCCGACGAGAGATCGTCGACGCCGGCTTCGAGATAGCGAAGGTCGATGCCGCGATCTTGAAGCACGTTCTCCAGCGTGCCGGCATCCTCGAAGGCGACATGACGTATAGCGATGGCGTTCTGCATTTTTGTTCCCTGCTCCTAGCGAGCAATCTTTAGGAGCATCGACGCCGAAAGAAAACATTGGTGGACCCTTGGAGCGTCATCAATTGTGTAAACCAAAGTGGTCTCACACGACGAGTGCGACGCCCCGGCGGCGGGGATCGCCAGCACCTTCAACGCCACCTTTTGGTTTGCGCCGCGCGGCATGCACGCCACCGAAGAACAGGTTTCGCTCGGGCCAGGCGTGCGCCTTTTCCTCAAGCTTGAGGAACAAGGCCTCAACGGCCTCGGGCAGGCCCGGCTCGAAGCTAATCGTGCCGTCGCGCTCGACATGCAAGCGCGGGGACTCGACCGCCTGCTCCAAGCTCATGTCATGATCGAGCACATTGACGGCAACCTGGAGGATGGCGGTCTTGATGCGGTTGGAGCCGCCGGTGCCGAGCGCCGTCACCGTGCCGTCGGCTTGGAGAATGATGGTCGGCGCCATCATCGAGGAAAGCCGCGTTCCCTCGCGCCAGGCGTGGAGGCCATCAGTCGCGAGATCCTCCTCGCCCAGCATGTTGTTCAGCATGAAGCCGAAATTCCCCACGATGTAGCCGTTGCCCTCCCCGTTGGAGAGGCTGACCGAAGCGGCATTCCCGTCCGCATCGATCACGCTCACATGGGTCGTGCCGCGATAGGCGGATGGATGGCGCGCGGCGTCGCGCATTTCCTTGGCCAGCACCCCGCCCGCAAGGCGCTCGGCAAGCCCTTCGCCGTGGGCGGCGCGCGCCTGGTTGGTGGCCTCCATGGCGGCACTCAACGCCATCGCATCGATGGCGCGGCCGTGCTCGGCAAGCGCCTCGAGGAAAGCGAGGCCGAAGGCGATGAGCGCGCCGCTTGCCGCAGGCGGCGGGTTGAGCGCGATCGCAGCGCCCGCGTGGCGCCAGTAAAGCGGCTCGCGCCGCTCCACGCGATAGGGCCGCAGATCCTCACCAATGAGATGTCCGCCGAGATCGCGCGACTGCGCCACCATGGCTTGGCCCACATCGCCGTCGAGAAAGAGGCGCGCGCCGTCCTCGGCGAGCCATGCGAGCGTGTCGGCAAGCTCCTCGTTGCGGAAGGTGGCGCCGGCCTGCATCGGCTTGCCGCCTGGCGCAAAGATCTTCGCGACGCCGGGGCTCGCGGTGAGGATGGGCGCGATGACGGTGAACAGATAGGCCTGGAAATCGCTCAACGGGAAACCAGCGCGCGCCGCCCGCACCGCCGGCTCGACCAGGCGCTTCATCGGCAGCTTGCACAGCGCCTCATGCAGGGCGAAGAGGCCGGGCACCACGCCGGGGGTCGCGCTCGACCCAAGCCCGATATGGAACTCCTGCTTGGCCGGACCGAAATCGGCATGGATGGGAAAGAACTCGACCTCGCTCGCGTTGCGGCGCTGGCGAGGGGTCTCGGCGAAGAAATCGAACAGCGCGACCGAATCGCGCTCAGCCCGCCGCGCCATGAGGAAGCCGCCCCCGCCCGGGGAGGAAAACACGGCCTCGGCAACGAACGTCATGAATACGCCGGCGAGAGCCGCATCGAAGGCGTTGCCGCCCTCTTCGAGGATTTCCGCCGCCGCCTGAGCGGTCAGCTCATGCCCCGCCGCGACAACGCCTTGTCCCTTTGCCATCGGCCTTGCCTAAGGTGAAGCGCAGAATGCGGCAAGAGCGGCGCCCAACATTCTCGTCATTGCCGGGCTTGACCCGGCAATCCATTCCACTGGCATTTCAGCTTGTCGCGACGTAACGGCATGGATGCCCGGATCAAGTCCGGGCATGACGATTCATTAGAACTAATGGGCGTCAGCCGAGGCGCTGCTCGAGTGCGGCGAGCTCGTCCTTCAGGCCCTTGGGCAGCTTGGCGCCGAAGGTCGCGAAATGCTCCTTGATCAGCGGCAGCTCGGCCTTCCAGCCCTCGACATCGACCTTGGTCAATTCCTTGACGGTGTCGGGGGCGACCTTGAGCCCCGAGACGTCGAGCGAGCCCTCGGCGGGAAGCTTGCCGATCGGGGTATCGACGGCCTTGGCGTTGCCGTCGCAGCGCTCGAAGATCCATTTCAGCACGCGTGAGTTCTCGGCGTAGCCCGGCCACATGAACTTGCCTTCCGGGCTCTTCCTGAACCAGTTGACGTAGAAGATCTTCGGCATCTTATCGCCGCCCTTCTCGCCCATCTTCAGCCAATGGGCGAAATAGTCGCCCATGTGGTAGCCGCAGAAGGGCAGCATGGCCATGGGATCGCGCCTGAGATCGCCGATCTTGCCGGCCGCAGCCGCCGTTTTCTCCGACGCCATGATGGAGCCGAGAAACGTGCCGTGCTGCCAGCTCATGGCTTCGGTCACGAGCGGGGCCACGGTAGCGCGGCGGCCGCCGAACAGAATGGCGTCGATGGGAACGCCCTTGGGGTCTTCCCACTCCTTGGCGATCACAGGACACTGCGCGGCGGGCGCCGTGAAGCGCGCGTTCGGGTGAGCCGCGGGACGCCCCGAGGCCGGTGTCCAGGAGCGGCGCATCCAATCAACGGTGTGCGCGGGCGTCTCGCTCATCTGCTCCCACCACACGTCGCCGTCATCGGTCAGCGCGACGTTGGAATAGATGCAATTGGCGTAGAGCGTTTCCATGGCGTTGAAATTCGACTCGGTCGAGGTGCCGGGCGCGACGCCGAAGAATCCGGTTTCCGGATTGATCGCATAAAGGCGGCCGTCGGCGCCGAACTTCATCCAGCAAATGTCGTCGCCGATGGTCTCGGCCTTCCAGCCGGGAATGGTCGGCATCAGCATGGCGAGATTGGTCTTGCCGCAGGCCGAGGGGAAGGCGGCGGCCATGAATTTCGATTCGCCCGCAGGGTTGGTGAGCTTGAGGATGAGCATGTGCTCGGCCATCCAGCCCTCATCACGGGCCTTGACGGACGCGATCCTGAGCGCGTGGCACTTCTTGCCGAGCAGCGCGTTGCCGCCATAGCCCGAGCCGTAGGACCAGATCTCGCGCGTCTCGGGAAAATGCGAGATGTATTTGGTCTTGTTGCAGGGCCACGGCACATCGGCGGTGGTGGGCGTCGACAGCGGATAGCCCACGGTGTGCATGCCGCGCACGAAATCCTCGCTGTCGCCGAGCGCCTTCAGCACCTTGTCGCCGACCCGCGTCATGATGTGCATGTTGGCGACGGCGTAAGCGCTATCGGTCACCATCACGCCGATGCCGGCGATAGGCGATCCCACCGGGCCCATCGAATAGGGCACCACATACATGGTGCGGCCGGCCATGGCGCCGTCATAGAGCTTGGTCAGCGTGGCCTTCATCTCGGCGGGGTCGAACCAGTTGTTGGTCGGACCCGCGTCGTCCTTGCTCTTGGAGCAGATATAGGTCTGATCCTCGACGCGGGCCACGTCGAGCGGGTCGGAGCGCACGAGGATGGAGTTCGGCCGCTTTTCGGGGTTGAGCCACATCGCCGTGCCGCCATCGACGAGCGTTTTCAGCAGATGCTGATACTCGACGTGCGAGCCGTCGCACCACACGACCGCCTCAGGCTTGAACAGCGCTTTCGCCTCCTCGACAAAGGCCAGCACCTTCTTGTTGCTCGTCTTTGCCCCTTCAGGCGCAATCTTCGATTGAACGCTCATGCGGTGGGATCCCCGGCGAAGTGGTGGATTTTGCGGCGAAAGGCCTACTCTCAATTAGCACCGATCGCGCGAAGCTTTCAAGGCGGGGTCGCCCACAGAAATAAGGCCTATAGCCCTTGTCCTACCAGACGCGGTGAACGATTGCCGGCGCCATGGGCGTGCCAACCTTGCAGGCGAAGGCCTCGCGGAACTCTGGCATGTTCACGACGACGCCGTTGACGCGATAGCTGCCGGGGGAATGCGGATCGGTCTTGGCGAGCTTCTTGGCGAACGCGTCGGTGCGGTTCACGCACCAGCTCTGGGCGTAGCTCAAGAAGAAGCGCTGCACAGGCGTATAGCCGAGCGGGTCCTTGTCGGCCCTGGCGGCTTGCGTGGCCGTGAACGCGCTGTACGCAAGACTGACGCCGCCATTGTCGGCTGTGTTCTCGCCAAGCGTCAGCTTGCCGTCGACATGGACGTCCTTCGCGTGATCGGAGGGGTCCGCAACGGCGACGAAGGCGCCGTACTCGCTGACAAAGCCCGCGGCGCGCGCCTCGAACGCCTCGGCGTCCTCCTTGGTCCACCAGTCCTCGAGATTGCCGTGCACGTCGTAGTGGCGGCCCTCGTCGTCGAAGCCATGCGTCAGCTCGTGGCCGACAAGCGCTGCAAGCGCGCCGTAGTTGGCTGCGTCGTCGGCCGTCATGTCGAAGTTCGGCTTTTGCAGGACGCCGGCCGGGAAGTTCATCTCGTTGAGCTGATCGTCGTAGAAGGCGTTGTCGGTCGGCGGCGTCACATCCCACTCGCCACGGTCGACGGGCTTGCCAATCTTGGCGAGCTCCCGGCGCAGCTCAAAACCGGATGCGCGCTCCACGTTACCAAGGGTGTCGCCGCGGACGATCTCGAGCGGCGAATAGTCGAGCCACTTGTCGGGATAGCCGATCTTGAGGGCGATGCCCGCGAGCTTCTCCAGTGCGCGCGACTTGGTCTCCGCGCTCATCCAGTCGAGCGTCTTGATGCGGACCTTCATTGCTTTCTCGATCTCGCGCACCATCCCGAGCACGCGCTCTTTCGCTGCGGGACTGAACTCGCGCTCGACATAGGCCTCGCCGAGAGCCTCGCCGAGCTGGTCGTCAGTCGCGGTGACGCAGCGCTTCCAGCGCGCCTGGATCTCCGCTTGACCCTCGAGCCGCTTGCCGGTGAAGGCAAAGTCCTCGTCCACGAATGCCTTCGGCGCCGAGCCGACGAGTCCATCGAGGAAGCTCCAGCGCAGATAGGCCTTCCAGTCGGAAAGCGGGATGGATTGCAGCGAGGCCTCGAGGCCTATGAAGAAGCCGGGGTCGGCCACGTCGAGCGAGGCGAATTCCGGCGCGCCGAGGCCAGCAAGGTAGGCCGTCCAGTCGAAGGATGGCGTGAGCTTCGCGAATTCGGCGAATGGCATCTTGTGATGCATGTTCTTGGGCTCGCGGCGGTCGACGAGCCCCATCGCGGCTTTGGCGAGCGCGGTCTCGACGCGCATCACCGCATCGGCTCCGGCCTCTGCCGTTGTCGCGTCGTCGCCGAGAAGTCCGAACATGCGGGCGAGATGGATGCGATAGGCCGCACGCTCGTCCTTGAACGCGTCGGTCAAGTAGTAGTCGCGGTCCGGCAGGGCGAAGCCGTCCTGGTCGGCGGCTGCGATCATCATCGTGGCGTCGGTGTAGTCCTGCGCCGAGGTGAACGAGAACAATGGCGCGGCGCCGAGAAGGTGCAAGCGCGCGATCTCCGCAGCCAGCTCCTTCTTGTCCTTGAGCGAGGCGATCCGCTCGAATTCCGGCGCAAAGGGCTGCATGCCTTTTGCTTCGATCGCCGCCTCGTCGAGGCACGAGGCGTAGTAGTCCCCGATCTTGCGGCGGTCCGCGCTCATCTCGCCCTTCCCCGCCGCGGCTTCCTCGAGGATCGCGGCCAGCACCAGGCGCGTATGCTCGTCGAGATCGCCTAAGCGCCACCAGATCGACTGGTCCGACGGGATCGGCGTTGCCTTCACCCACGCGCCGCACGCATACCGATAGAAATCGACGCAAGGATCGATGCTGTGGTCGATGGCCGTGGCGTCGAACACGGGAGGCAGCGGCTTCTCCAGCGCGTCAGTCGCCGTCTCCGCCCGCGCCGAAGTCAGCGCCGCGCCGAGAACCACCACTGCCATGACGAGGGGCTTCACGCGCCGCCTTCGCCGCGTGCGCGCGCGTCGGCCACCAAACGGACGAGCTCCTTGCGCGCTTCGGCGGGGGTGGTCACGGGGCTAGCGAAGACGATGCGACGCGCCTCGCCGTCGAGGACGAGGTCGCAGCCTTCGGGATCGATGCCCGCTATGCGCCATGGCCCGGGGGACGCGCCGGCCAGGGTCGTGGCGTAAAGCTCGATGGCATCGGCGTGGTCCTTGTTCATATGCTCGACGATGTCGGGCTCGCCTTCGAGCAGGCGCGCGGCGCCCTCGACCGGCACCAGGATGTCGCTCGGGGCGAGATCGAAAATGCGCCCGAAGCCGCCGATATAATGGGCGCCCTCGACGGCGAGCCGCCAGAAGGCGAAATCCGGGAAGTCCGCATAGAACGCAGCCTCGGGGTGCCGGGCGAGGAATCTGCGCCTGACCCCCTCCTCCGCCGTCTTTTCCGCAGAGCCCCACAGGGTGACCCGCGCGCCCTGCAATGGGTCGGCGAGCGCGCCCGTGGCGTCGATGAGGACCGAGGCGCGCCTGTCCTTGGCAAGATTGCGGGTGTGGCGGGCAAGCGTCGAGATGAGAAAGCTCGGAACGCCGGAAGCGTCTGTCGCGAGCGTGATAAGGGATGCGTAAGGATAAGAGTTTCCGCTGTCGATGGTGGCCAGCGACCCCTTGAAAGCCTTGCGGACAAGGGCGCGCGCATCGGCCGCAACGGCGCTTTTCGCGGACATTTCTGGAGACTTATTTACTTGCGCCATAAGGATATTTGTTGCATTGCGGTAATGATGGGTGGCGAACCGCGCCCCGATGCTGCCGTAATTGACCGCAGCCCTGAACTATAACACCCTTAAGCAACATCGAACGCCGCAAGGGGCCCCCCCAATGCCAACAATTGCACTCGTTGACGATGATCGAAACATCCTGACCTCCTTGCGCATGGTGCTCGAGGCCGAAGGCTATAAGACCCAGACTTACAATGACGGCGCAAGCGCGCTCGACGGGTTTGCCGAGAGCCCTCCCGACCTCGCCATTCTCGACATTAAGATGCCGCGCATGGACGGGATGGAGCTGTTACGCCGTCTCCGCCAGCGGAGCGAGCTGCCGGTGATCTTCCTCACCTCCAAGGACGAGGAGATCGACGAACTGTTCGGCCTCAAAATGGGCGCCGACGACTTCATCCGCAAACCGTTTCCGCAGCGGCTTCTGGTCGAGCGGGTGAAGGCGGTGCTGCGGCGTGCCCAGCCCCGCGAGGTCGGCGCCGCGGTCGAGGACAAGGCCAAGGTGCTCGAGCGCGGTAAGCTCAAGATGGACCCCGAGCGCCACACTTGCGTCTGGGACAACCGCCCGGTCACCCTCACCGTCACCGAATTCCTGATCCTGCAATCGCTGGCGGCCCGGCCCGGCGTGGTGAAAAGCCGCGACGCGCTCATGGACGCGGCCTATGATGATCAGGTCTATGTCGACGACCGCACCATCGACAGCCACATCAAGCGCTTGCGCAAGAAATTCAAGGCCGTTGACCAGAGCTTCGACGTGATCGAGACGCTTTATGGCGTTGGCTACCGATTCAAAGAGTAGCGGGTCAAGGCGATGACCGCCGAGGCCGACAGGTCCTGGCAACAGGCTGAGGTCGCGACCGCCAGGCAGCGCGTCCGCCGCGTCTTGCGGGTCGTCCGCGACCGCGCCTGGCGCGGGGTCGGCTGGCTCGCCGAGCACCTCCCCTTCCGGCACGGTTTCTCGAGCCTCACCAGGCGCATCGTGGTGCTCAACCTGATCGGGCTGGCGATCCTCGTCTCCGGTATCCTCTATCTCAACCAGTTCCGGGCCGGGCTGATCGACGCCAAGGTGCAGAGCCTGGCGACCCAAGGCGAGATCATCGCCCGCGCCATTGCCGCCTCAGCCGGCGTCGACACCAACGAGGTGCAGCTCGATCCGGAAAAGCTGCTCGAGACCGAGCACGGCCAGGCCGACGACGACGACGCGCTGTCGAACTCGCTTGAATTCACCATCGACCCCGAGCGCGCGGCCCCAATCCTCCGCCCGCTAGTGAAGCCAACCGGCAGCCGCGCGCGCATCTATAATCGGGACGGCGCGCTCATTCTCGACTCCGACACGTTCTACTCGCGCGGCGAGGTGCTGCGTTACGACCTGCCGCCCCCCGACGCCGAGAAAACCGATGCGCTGACGAGGTTCTGGCAGGCGGTGAAGACGCGGATGCGGCAATACGACCTGCCGCTCTATACCGAGATTGGCGGCGCCAACGGCAAGGCCTATCCGGAAGTGGCCACCGCGCTCACCGGCACGTCGGTGCCGATCGTCAGGATCAACGACAAGGGTGAGCTCGTGGTCTCGGTGGCGGTGCCGATCCAGCGCATGCGCGCCGTGCTCGGCGTGCTGCTCCTGTCGACGCGGGGCGGCGACATCGACAATATCGTCGCCGCCGAGCGCTGGGGCATCGTGCGGGTGTCGCTGTTCGCCGCCGCCGTCACCATCGTGCTCTCGGTAATCCTCGCCAACACTATTGCCGGCCCGGTGCAGCGGCTCTCGGCAGCGGCGGAGAGCGTGCGCCACAGCGTCAGGGCCCGCGCCGAGATCCCCGACTTCACCGACCGCTCCGACGAGATCGGCCATCTCTCAGGCGCGCTCCGCGACATGACGAAGGCGCTCTACGGGCGGATCGACGCCATCGAAAGCTTCGCCGCCGACGTGGCGCACGAGCTCAAGAACCCGCTCACCTCCTTGCGCAGCGCGACCGAGACCCTGCCGCTCGCCAAGACCGACGAATCCAAAGAGCGGCTCATGGACATCATCAAGCACGACGTGCGGCGGCTCGACCGGCTGATCAGCGACATTTCCGATGCCTCACGCCTCGATGCCGAGCTGGCCCGCGAAGACGCCAACCCGGTGGACATGGCGGATCTGCTGCGCACCACGGTGTCGCTGTTCAACGACATTCACCGCGACGACACGCTCGAGGTCGTGCTCGACATCGCCTACGCTCCGGGCGCCAGGCCCTATCGCGTCATCGGCCATGACAGCCGCCTGAGCCAAGTCATCGTCAACCTGCTCGACAACGCGATCTCCTTCTCGCCGCCGATCGGCCGTGTCGCGGTCATCGCGCGGAGGATCGGGCCCGAGATCCAGATTACCATCGAGGACGAAGGCCCGGGCATTCCGGAGGAGAATCTCGAGCGCATCTTCGAGCGCTTCTACACCGACCGCCCGCAAGAGAATTTCGGCCAGAATTCAGGGCTTGGCCTCAACATCTCGCGCCAGATCGCGGTCGCTCACGGCGGGCGCGTGTGGGCCGAGAACCGGCCGCCGGCCGGGATGGGACGCGGCAAAGGGGACGGTGGGGACCGCAGCAGCGGCGGCGCGCGGTTCGTGATCCGCCTGCCCGCAGCCTGATTCCCCGGACATGAGAGGCATGCTTGAGAGAGGCGCGCGAGCTCGTCCATGGCACTTGCGTGGCTCTCGGGCGACGCGCGGTACTGCTGCGCGGGAGCTCGGGCGCCGGCAAGTCCGACCTTGCCCTTAGATTCATGGCGCTCGCCGGCGAAGGGGCGCTGCGGCCGCTTCTCGTCGCCGACGATCAGGTCTGGATCGAGGCCCGCGCCGACGGGTCGCTGATGGCTTCGGCACCTGAGACGCTTGCCGGCAAGATCGAGGTCAGGGGACTCGGAATCATGGAAGTGCCGTTTCTTGCCGAAGCGTCGCTCACGCTCGTTTGCGACCTCGTCGAGGGCGATGACGTGCCTCGGATGCCGCCTGAGCCATGGGAACGGACAGTGATCGCGAACGTTCCCGTGCCGGTGCTGAAGCTTGCTGCGAGCGAGCATTCGGCCCCTTTGAAACTCAAAATGGCGCTCTTGTTGGCAGCGCCGGACCAGCCTATTTGAGGTGCTAGAGCTTCGGACTTGCGCATGGCATCTCTCCTGACAAAGATAGCGGCCTTTGGCCGGGCGGACTCTACCTAAGGGGCAACATGATCGGCGTCGTCATCGTCACTCATGGCAGACTCGCGCACGAATTTCGTGCCGCGCTCGAGCACGTGGTCGGACCGCAAGAGCAGATCGAGACGATCTCGATCGGACCCGACGACGATCTCGACGTGCGGCGAAGCGACATGCTGACGGCGCTCGCCCGCGTTGATACCGGCAACGGGGTCGTGGTGCTCACCGACATGTTCGGCGGCACGCCGTCGAACCTCGCCATCTCAGCCATGGAGCGGTCGAATGTCGAGGTGATCGCCGGCGTCAATCTGCCGATGCTGGTGAAGCTGGCAAGCGTCAGGGGCGAGTGCGGGCTGGAAGAGGCGATCACCCAGGCGCAGGAAGCCGGACGCAAGTATATCAGTGTCGCGAGTCAGATCCTCGCCGCGAACTAGCCCACGTCGTGGGCTTTGTGTTTTTGAACTGAACGTGGACGCGATGACCGAGCAATGGACCAGGTGAGCCGGCGCGGGGAGAGCGGGCAGGAGCCGGCAAGCGGCCTCTTCTTCGCCGAGGTGGTGATCCCCAACAAGAAAGGCCTGCATGCGCGGGCC
>JAENXG010000025.1 GCA_016649675.1 Methyloceanibacter sp. | reverse complement strand
GAGAACTGGTCGGGAGCGCGAGATGCGGGCATCGCGCGCGGCGCCTATCATTTCCTCTATTGGTGCCGTCCCGCCGACGAGCAGGCGCTGTGGTTCATGCTGAACGTGCCGCCCGACCCCGACGCTTTGCCGCCGGTGCTCGATCTCGAGTGGAACAGCCACTCGAAGACCTGCCCCGACCATGTGGCAAAGGACGTGGCGCTGGCGAAGATCAAGACCATGCTCGACGCCATGCAGGCGCATACCGGCAAGCGGCCCATCATCTACACCGACCCCGTCTTTTACCGGGACGTGCTGGACGGCGCCTTCACCAACTATCATTTCTGGCTGCGCTCGGTGGCCGCTGAGCCTGAAGTGCTTTACCGAGACCGGACCTGGTCGTTCTGGCAGTTCACCACCACGGGCTACGTTCCGGGCGTCCAGGGTAAGGTCGATCGCAACAGCTTCAACGGGACGCGAAGGGACTGGGATCGCGTGTTGAAGTGGCTGGAAGCGAGCCGCTAGCTTCCGGAGCGGGCGGTCTTCGCGTCGGGCAGAATGCCGAGTCCTTTCAAATAGATCAGCATGGCGCTTTCGAGGATTTCCTCAGGGCTGATCGGCACTTTCCGCGCCTGAAGATCGCCTTGCGCAAAGAGCGTGGCGACGCCGTGGGAGATCGCCCAGATATGCAGGCTCATGAGCTTGAGCGGCGGCCGCTCGCCCTCGGGGAGTGAGCGGCAGAGCGCCGCGGCCGCTCGCTGGAGAACATCGAAGGACCGCTCGGCGGATGGCAACGTGTCGGCCTCCGCGCGCGGCGCGCCACCCGCCTCGAACATCACCGCGTAGCTCGCAGGCTCCTCCCGCGCGAAGGCGAGATAGGCACGTCCAAGATTGTCGAAGGCCGACAGCGGCGTTGGCACGCCGTTGTTCCATGCCATGTCGAGACGCGCGGCAAAGCGCTCGAAGCCGCCCTTGGCGACCTCGGCGAGAAGCGCATCGCGGTCGCGGAAATGCCGGTAGGGCGCGGCAGGGCTCACGCCCGCGAGCCGCGCGGCCTCGGTCAGACTGAAGCCGGCCGGCCCATATTGCTCGATCAGCTTGCGCGCCGCCTCGAGCAGAACCTCTTTGAGGTTGCCATGATGATAGGAGCGAGGCCGGCGCCAGCCGGGTGGATCGGACGAGCCCATGTAAAGGGCTATTACATGAAGCCCCGCGAGTCGGCTAGCCGAAGCGCCCTTGCCGCTCGCCTCGGTCTATTGGGCTGCCGGCTTGGGTGGAGACTGCCGGCACACGATCTTTGGCGCTTTTGCTGGCCGCCTGCCGGCCGCTAGCGCTCAATGGCGCCCAGCCTAGAACTAAGGCGGCCGGCGATCCAACCAGCACGCAGATGACGGCGAGCGCGAGCCCGCCAATGAAGAATCTCATCACAACCCCCCCCCGGCTATTGCGAGGGTTGCGCGTCGGCTGCGGGCGGGTCGGTGAGCCGCATGACCGGAAAGTCATAAGGCTGCATCCTGACCGCGCATGCGCCTACGATCAGCGTTGAAGCAAGACAGAGCGCGGTGGTCGTGCCGACCAACGCGGCTCGAATGGTCCGCGAGTGTTGGTCCATAAAGCGCCTCCCTTATTGCGGAGGAGCTTCGCATCGCAGTTGCAAAGAAAAAGACCTATAAGACCGCCAAAATTCGCGAACGCGGTAAATGAGTTGTCGCTGACCTGCGAACGGCCTGGCCCGATTATGGCGAAAGGCGAAGGGGACGCACAACCGACGGTTCGGGATGTAAGGCCAATATTTCTTGCGGAATCTTTCGGAGGACAACCGGGAAACGGGTAGTCGTTAAGCTAGCGGCATAACGCCGCCATGATAGTTTCGCCTCACCCACGGCTCTGAAGCATGGTGAGAGGGTAGCGGGCCGGGGCAGACGGGAGTTCCATGAACCAGCACGAAACTGCCGAGCCGGTACCCATCGAGAAACAAGACCTGCGATCGTTTCTTGCCTCCGAGGCCCCCGCGATTGCCGGGATGGCCAGCGCCCTCCTCGCTTATATTTTCGAGGGGCCGCTGTTCTCGGACCTCAACAACTATCCGCTCACCATCCTGCTGTTCATCTGGCTGTTCGGGACCATGATGTGGTGCGCCTTCGGCGTGGTGCGCCATGCCGACGCGGTCGCCGTGCGGCTCGGCGAGCCCTACGGCACGCTCGTGCTCACTCTTTCGGTGATCGTCATCGAGGTCTCGCTGCTCGCCGCCATCATGCTGCATGGCCAGAACAATCCGACGCTCGCCCGCGACGCCATGTTCGCCACACTGATGATCGTGCTGAACGGCATGGTCGGTACGGCGCTGCTCATGGGCGCGCTCCGCTATTGGGAGCAGGAATACAATCTTGAAGGCGCCCGCGCCTTTCTCGTGGTCATCGCCTCGCTCGCCGTCTTCGCCCTCATCATCCCGAACTACACCAAGACCGAGCCCGATCCGAGCCAGGCTCCGTTCAAGGCCGTCTTGTTCGCCGCCATCACCATCCTGTTCTACCTCGTGTTCGTGGTCATCCAGACCCTGCGGCACCGGGCCTTCTTCGCCGAGCCCAAAGGCAACGGCCACGATGCGCGGCTCGGACCGCACCACCGCTCCGCCAACGGGTCGCTCGGCTATCACACGCTGATGCTCCTGCTCACCATCCTTCCGGTCGTCCTGCTCTCCGAGTTTCTCGCCATCATCGTCGATTTCGGCATCGAGGATCTCGCTCTGCCGGCGCCGCTCGGTGGCATCATGATCGCCATCCTCGTGCTTTCGCCCGAGGGGCTTACCGCCTTCCACGCAGCTCTCGCCAATCAGTTGCAACGTGCCGTAAATGTGTGCCTGGGCTCAGCGCTCGCCACCATCGGGCTCACCATCCCGGCGGTGCTGACGATCGGGCTGATCACCGGGTACGAGGTTCATCTTGGGCTCGACGAGGTTCAGACGGTGCTCCTCATGCTCACGCTCTTCGTCTGCGCGCTGACATTCGGGGGGGCGCGCACCAATGTGCTGCAAGGCATCGTGCACCTGCTGCTGTTCGTCGTCTATGTCGCGCTGATCTTCAGCCCTTGAGCTAGATGCTCTTCAACCCTTGCGGCGGCGCGGGTCGCGGCCGTAGGTGTTGCGCGCGCGGATGAGGCCGTCACGGCCATGGAGCAGCGCCTCGGTGCGCTCCTTCCTGGCGATGGACTTGGCCTTTTCCCAGGCCTCGCTCTGGGTCTTGTAGACGGCGAGCGGCTGGGAAGCCCCTTCGGCCTTGACCGCCCACCGCTCTCCATGGCTGACCACGTGCTGGTTCTTGCCCATGGCTCCCTTCCCCCGCGACCTTCCGGCCATCGCCACTATAGTCGAGGGCGATCCGCCATAGAAGCAAAGCCAACGGTTTGGCGGTGTGCTACATGAGGGCTTAGGCCCGCCTCGCTTTCACCCTTCGCCACACAACATGGAAGCACGCCTCCTCCCGAAAGAGCCGCTCAAGATCGGCTGGCGCGAATGGGTCGGGCTGCCCGATCTTCGTGTCGGCGCGATCAAGGCCAAGATCGACACCGGGGCCCGGACGAGCGCGCTGCACGCCTACCGCATCGAGCCGTTCCGCCGCGGGGGCGCGCTCTGGCTCCGGTTCGAGCTGCATCCGATCCAGCGGAGCGAGGCGATGAAGGTCACTTGCGAGGCGCACGCCATCGACGAGCGCACGGTGCGGAACTCGGGCGGGGGCGTCGAACGCCGCTACATCATCACGACGCTGCTCAAGCTCGGCGATGCGACCTGGCCGATCGAGCTGGCGCTGGCCAATCGCGACCAGATGGGCTTCCGCATGCTGCTCGGCCGCACCGCGCTGCAAGGCCGCGCGCTGATCGAGCCCGGCCGCTCCTATCTGCTCAGCGCGCACTCCGCGCGACCTCGCCGCAGGCGGAAGACGCCGTCCCTGCGGGCAAGCAAATTGTTGCGATAAACAACCGAAAACCCCCATGAGAGCTCCATGAAGATCGCGTTGCTCGCGCGCAATCGGCACCTCTACAGCCACCGGCGCATCTGCGAAGCGGCGCGCGCGCGCGGCCACGAGATCGAGGTGGTCAATACGCTGCGTGTTTCCATCAACATCACCTCGCGCCGGCCCGCCCTCTATTATCGCAAGCGCCGGCTCGAGGATTTCGATGCGGTGATCCCGCGTATCGGCGCCTCGGTGACCTTCTACGGTCTTGCCGTGCTGCGCCAGTTCGAAGTCATGGGCGTCTATCCGTTGAACGAGTCGGTCGCCATCGGCCGCTCCCGCGACAAGCTCCGCTGCCTGCAGCTTCTGGCGCGGCGCGGCATCGGGCTCCCGGTCACTGCCTTCACCCACGATCCGCGACAGGCGGAGGACATCATCGATCTCGTCGGCGGCGCCCCCGTAGTCATCAAGCTGCTCGAAGGCACGCAAGGCATCGGGGTCGTGCTCGGCGAGACGGTGAAGTCGGCGAAGTCGGTGATCGAGGCGTTTCAGGGCGTGAACGTCAACATCTTAGTGCAGCAATTCATCAAGGAGGCCGACTCAACCGACATCCGGGCGCTGGTGATCGGCGACAAGGTGGTGGCTTCGATGAAGCGGCAAGGGCCGCCCGGCGAGTTCCGCTCAAACCTGCATCGCGGCGGGTCGGGCGAAAAGGTGCGCATCACGCCGCAAGAGCGGAGCGCCGCGGTGAGAGCCGCCCGCACGCTCGGCCTCAATGTCTGCGGTGTCGACATGCTGCGGTCGAAGAGCGGCCCGCTCGTGCTCGAGGTCAACTCATCGCCGGGCATCGAAGGGCTGGAGAAGGCCACCGGCATCGACGTGGCGACGCCGATGATCGAGTTCCTCGAGCGCCACGCCGCTCCCGGCCAGACGCGCACCAAGGGGAAGGGGTAAGACGGCCATTCCCGATGCCCCCGCCGACCAGAGGTGGGTGCGGCATGAAACCCAAGCGCATGCCCGTTTCCTGAGCTAAAGTCGGCAAATTCATCGGGAGATTTGGGCAATGAATTGGCAGTTTTTCCCTATCCGGTTTGCCGCCGTCGGCAAGTTTCAGATCGCCGCCATCGTCTTGGCCGGCTTTGCCGCTGGTTATGGCTCTCCCTGCCGCGCGGAGGAAAAGAAGCCTTCGCCGTGCAACGAAGACGCCATGATCGTGTTCGATGCCTCCGGCTCCATGTCCGGCAACCAGACCCTCGGCATTCCGAACTCGCAAGCCCGCATCGATGAAGTGCGCTCAGCCCTTGCCCAGGTCTTGCCGAGCGCCACGAAGTTTCGTCGCGTCGGCCTCGTCACCTACGGACCCGGGCCTTACAACCAATGCAACGTCAAACTCGAGTTCAAGCCGACGGCGGATGCCGCGGGCCTCATCATGAGCACGGTGAATGCCTTGGTGCCGGCCGGCAAGACGCCTCTGACATCGGGTGTCGAGCAGGCGGCAGAAGCGCTCGATTTCCGCAATAAGCCGGGCGTGGTCGTCGTGGTGACCGATGGCGAGGAGACATGCGGAAGGTCGCCTTGCGAGGTTGCTAAGGCGCTTCATCTGATTGCCAAGCAGCTCACCGTTCACGTCATCGGTTTCCGCTACGAGAATTATTCCTGGACGGGCGGGAATACCGTCCTCGACCTGATGTGCCTCGCCGAAGAGAATGGCGGCCTCTATATCAAGGCCAACTCCGAGGATGAGCTCGCTCAAGCTTTGGAAAAGACCCTCGACTGCCCGATGGTCTCGCAAGCGAGCCCCGCCACGCTCACCAAGTGAGGCGCAACCCCTCAGTCGGCACCTCCATTCTCGTCATCGCCCGGCTTACGGACGGTCCAGTAACCACGGCGGCCGGAAAGGCCTAGAGGCAGTTCCCCGCGACCTCTTGGGCGGTTGACGCTGCGTAGGCAAAGCGGGCTCTATGCGCGGGGCCTCAAGGGATAGTGAGCGGTGACGATCATGCGTCGCGTCCTCGTCGTTGTGTTTCTGGCGCTCACCGCGTGCGGGCTTGGCACCGCCGTGGCCCAGGATCAGAGCCTGCTCAACCATTGCTGGACGCCACAAGCGCTTGCCGGCACGCACCAGGAGCTGCAATCGGTCCGCTCGCATCTCCATCTCGACCTCACTCCCCTCAAGCAGGAGCCGCTTGCGCAAGCCTCTCCGATAGCGCAGGAGCTGCGCGGCTCGATCAGGAGCGTTACGCTGCCCCCGGGTGAGAAGCTCATCGCGCTGACCTTCGATCTTTGCGAGACCGACGGCGACGTGGCGGGCTATGACGGCCGCATCGTCGATCTCCTCCGCGCGCAAGGGGTAAAGGCGACGTTCTTTGCCGGCGGCAAATGGATGGAGACCCATAAAGAGCGCGCCGAGCAGCTCATCGCTGATCCGAACTTCGAGGTGGGGAGCCATGGCTTGCGCCATCTCGACCTCGCCAATGTGAGCGAGCAGAGCCTCGGGGATGAGATCCTCTTGACCGAGGCGGCCTATGCCCGCGCACGCAAGAGCCTGCTCGCCCAACAATGCGCCGCTGACATGAAGGCCGCGAGCCCTCTGCCGGAGCGCATGAGCGTGATGCGTTTCCCCTATGGACGCTGCAACGCGAAGTCGCTTGCGGCGGTCGGCGACGCAGGCCTGCTCGCCATCCAGTGGGACCTCGTGACCGGCGATCCCGATCCGCACCAGTCGGCGAAAGCTATTCTCAACACCATCCTCACCCGCGTCCATCCCGGGGCGATCATCGTCGCCCACGCCAATGGCCGCGGCTGGCACACCGCCGAGGCTTTGGCGATCGCCATCCCCAAGCTCAAAGAAGAGGGCTATAGCTTCGTGACGGTGAGCGAGCTACTCAAGGCGGGAAAGCCCGTGATAGCGGCCAACTGCTACCTCACCCGGCCCGGCGATATGCCGCGCCTTGCACGGTCGACCCATCGCCAGATCCATGACATCTGGACCGTTCTCCCGCCCCCCCTGTGATCTCGGGGGCGCCCGCCTCGTGGCGCTCGATCCGCACGCCGCAGCGCGTGTCGCCGCTTCGATCGTGGCGATTCCGCCCTGGTCGGTGATGAGCTACCCAGCCGATGCGTTGGCGCGATTTCTCGCGGCCTCAGACGGGGGCGCGTCCCGTTACCTGGTCGAGATCGGAGGAGAGGAGGCCGGCGCGGTGTCGGTGCGCTTCCCGTGGCTCAAAGGCCCTTATCTCGAGCTCCTTGCGCTCCTGCCGGGATTCCAGGGCCAGGGAATTGGCGCGAGCATCCTCGCCTGGTTCGAACAGGAGGGCTTGAGGCTCGGGGCGCGCAACCTCTGGGTCTGCGCCTCCTCGTTCAACACGCGCGCCTTGCGCTTCTATGGGCGCCACGGCTTTAAGCCCGCAGCAACGCTGCCCGCACTGGTCGCCGACGGCTATGACGAAATCCTGCTGCGCAAGTTCCCGTTCGTCGGCGACCGATAACTAAACGGGGTTGGTCGGGCTACTGCGCGTGCGGGGCGGCGTCGGACGGAGGACTTGCGGCGTCGGCCGGAGGACTTGCGGCGTCCCCTGATCCGGTGTCGGAATCGGACGGCTGGTCGTCGGGCGTCGCCCCTGCGGCAGCACCATCGTCTTGCTCATCGCTCGGCGCGGCATCGACGAAGATCACGCCGTCCTCGATCGAGACCGACTCGTCCCCCTTCATCTCGTACTGCTCGCCGTTCTCGAGCTCGACCTTGCAGCCCTTATCGCAAGGCGGCTCGACCTCGGTCTGCGGCTCGATGGTCAGCTCCTTGCTGTCGCTGTCCACCGTGACGGTGATGGTGTGAGGGTCGGGATCGACATTCGAGATGGTGAGAGCCTCCGCCGGAAGGGCGAAGAGCATAGCTATAACGCCAAGGCCGAAAATGCTGACGGTCCTCATCATCGAGTTCCCTCTAGAAGGTAGCAACCACTCCGGACGCGGGGCCCCGCCCGCACTTGGTGCTTGGCGCTTGCCTAGCCCACACCCGCGCCCGGATTGTGTTACCGCGGCGGCAAAACTTTGCCGCCGCTTATGGTTTCCAAGGCCGGGCGAAACCGCCAGCCACCAACGATTCGGCGTTTTACCATCCTCGCCATCACTGTTTGCAAGTCTTTCGCGGCACATCAAGAATGCCTCGGGCTGTGAACCGATCCCGCGCGGGCGCGTTTTATAAGCTTGCGTTGCGACGCAGAAGGAGTTGTGCAGTGCAAAAAGGAAACGTCTTGGCGATTAACGAGGGCGTCCTTACACTCAAGAAGAGTGGAGAAGGCAGCCCTTCAATCGGAAAGGAGCTTCCGATGGAACTCACAGCCACAATCACCGCCATCATGGCGATCATGTCGTTCGGCTTTCTCGCCGCCGTCATCCTCGGGATGATCTAGAGGCGAGAAGTCTCAAGGCCCCCAAGCGGCTTCTCTTCAGCTTCAGTCTCACGGCGTTCCCGGGCGGTCACCACCGCCTGGGATTTTGTGCTTTCTGGCGCGACTCTCCGCCCCAACCCGCTCACTCCGCCGCGTCGGCGATCCGCTTCGGGTCGTAACTGAGGATAGGCCCCAGCCAGCGCTCCGCCTCCTCCGGGCTCCAGCCCTTGCGGCCGGCGTAGTCGAGCACTTGGTCGCGCCCGATCTTGCCCACGCCGAAATAGCGGCTTTCAGGGTGCGCGAAATAGAACCCCGAGACGGCGGCCGCCGGCCACATGGCGCAACTTTCGGTCAGCTTCAGCCCTGTCGCCTTCTCGGCATCAAGCAGCGTGAACAGAGTGCGCTTCTCGGTGTGGTCGGGCTGGGCGGGATAACCCGGCGCGGGCCTGATGCCGGCATAGTCCTCAGCGATCAGTTGCTCGTTGGTGAGCTTCTCGCCGGGCGCATAGGCCCAAAGCTCCCGGCGCACTTTCGCATGCAGCGCCTCGGCGAAGGCCTCGGCCAGCCGGTCGGCAAGCGCCTTGACCATGATCTTCGAGTAATCGTCGTTGGCCCGCTCGAACCTGCGCGCCACGTCCTCCTCGCCGATGCCGGCGGTCACGGCGAAGCCCCCGATATAATCGGGGATCCCGGTTTCCTTGGGCGCCACGAAATCGGCGAGGGCGAGGTTGGCCCGCGCCCCGTCCCGCGCCATCTGCTGGCGGAGCGTGTGCAGGGTGGCGAGAGGCTTGGCGCGGGTGTCGTCGGTATAGAGTTCGATATCGTCGCCCACGCTGTTCGCCGGCCAGAAGCCCACGACGCCATTGGCGGTGAGCCACTTCTCCTCCACGATCTGGCGGAGCATGTTGCGCGCGTCCTCGTAGAGGTGGCGCGCGGCCTCCCCATATTTGTCGTCCTTGAGGATGCGGGGGAAGGCACCCTTGAGCTCCCAGGTCTGGAAGAACGGCGTCCAGTCGATGTGGCGGGCAAGCTCGCTCAAGTCGTAGCTGCGGAAAGCGCGCGTGCCGAGGAAGGTGGGCTTTGGCGGCGTGTAGCTGGCCCAGTCGAGCTTGAGGCGATTGGCGCGGGCATCTTTGAGCGCGGTGCGTTTCTTCTCGGCCTGGCCGCGGGCATAGGATTCGGCCATGCGCGTATATTCCTCGCGCACCCGCGCGATCGCCTTGGGCCGCTCCTCGGGAGACATCAGCCCCGAGACGACGCCCACGGCGCGGCTCGCATCGGTCACGTAGATCGCCTGGCTGCGGTGGTAGTTCGGGCTGATCTTCACCGCGGTGTGCACGCGGCTCGTGGTGGCGCCGCCGATCAGAAGCGGCAGGTCGAAGCCTTCGCGCTCCATCTCAGCCGCGACGTGGCACATCTCGTCGAGTGAAGGCGTGATCAGGCCTGATAGCCCGATGATGTCCACCTTCCGCTCACGCGCGGTGTCGAGGATCTTCTGGGCGGGCACCATGACGCCGAGATCGTACACCTCGTAATTGTTGCACTGGAGCACGACGCCGACGATGTTCTTGCCGATGTCGTGGACGTCGCCCTTGACGGTGGCGAGCAGGATCCTGCCGGCCGGCTCCCCTTGCGCCAGCCCAAGCTCCTCCTTCTCCTTCTCCATGAAGGGCATGAGATAAGCGACGGCCTGCTTCATCACCCGCGCCGACTTCACCACTTGCGGCAGGAACATCTTGCCCGACCCGAACAGATCGCCGACGACGTTCATGCCGGTCATCAGCGGGCCTTCGATGACGTGGAGCGGGCGCACGGCTTTGAGCCTCGCCTCCTCCGTGTCCTGCTCGATGAAGTTGCCGATGCCATGGACCAGCGCGTGGGTCAGGCGTTCATCCACCGGCTTCTCGCGCCAGGAGAGATCGAGCTCTTTTTTTTGCGCGCCCCCGCCCCGGTAACGCTCGGCGGCCTCGAGCAGCCGGTCGGTCGCGTCGGACCGGCGATTGAGGATCACATCCTCGACGAGCTCACGCAGCTCAGGCTCGATGTCGTCATAAAGGGCGAGCTGGCCGGCATTGACGATGCCCATGTCCATGCCGGCCTGGATCGCATGATAGAGGAACACCGAGTGCATCGCCTCGCGCACGCGCTCGTTGCCGCGGAAGGCGAAGGAGAGGTTCGAGACGCCGCCCGACACATGCACGTAAGGCAGCTCCGCCTTGATGCGGCGCGTGGCGTCGATATAGGCGCGGGCATAGTCGTTATGCTCGTCGATGCCGGTGGCCACGGCGAAGATATTGGGATCGAAGATGATGTCCTCGGGCGGGAACCCGACCTTCTCGGTCAAGAGATCGTAGGCGCGCTTGCAGATGGCGAACTTCCGCTCGGCGGTTTCGGCCTGGCCCTTCTCGTCGAACGCCATGACCACCACGGCCGCGCCATAGCGGCGCACCTTCCGGGCGTGCTCGAGGAACGGCCCCTCCCCCTCCTTCATGCTGATCGAGTTGACGATGGACTTACCTTGCACGCATTTCAGCCCCGCCTCGATCACCGACCATTTCGAGGAGTCGATCGTGATCGGCACCCGGGCGATGTCGGGCTCGGCGGCGACGAGGTTGAGGAAGGTCACCATGGCGGCTTCCGAATCGAGCATGCCCTCGTCCATGTTGACGTCGAGCATGTTGGCGCCGTTCGCCACCTGGTCACGCGCAACCTCGAGCGCGGCGGTGTAGTCGTTCGCCTCGATCAGCTTGCGGAAACGGGCGGAGCCGGTGACGTTGGTCCGCTCGCCCACCATGACGAAGTTCTGCGCCGCGTTGGTCACGTCAGCCTGCTCAACCATGGACGAAGGGCTCAAGGCCAGAGAGGCGCATCTTGTGGGCGATCTCGGGCACATGGCGCGGCTTATATTTGGCAACCGCCAAGCGAATAGCGCGGATGTGGTCAGGGGTCGTGCCGCAGCAGCCGCCGACGATGTTGATGAGCCCGTCCTTCGCCCATGTCTCGAGCAGCCCCGCCATATATTCAGGGCTCTCGTCATACTCGCCCATCTCGTTGGGAAGGCCGGCATTGGGATAGACGCTGACCAGCGTGTCGGCCGCGGCGGCGATGTCCGCCACCGACGGCCGAAGCTGCTCGGCGCCGAAGGAGCAATTGAGCCCGATGGAGAAGGGCCTCAGATGCTGCATCGAGTACCAGAAGGCCTCGGGCGTTTGCCCAGAGAGATTGCGCCCCGAAAGATCGGTGATGGTGCCCGAGATCATGATGGGAAGCTCGACGCCCATCTCGTCGAACACCTGCTCGACGGCGAAGCCTGCCGCCTTGGCGTTCAGCGTATCGAACACCGTCTCGATCAGGATAACGTCGGCGCCACCCTCGATCAGGCCGCGCGTTTGCGTGGCGTAGGCCTCGACTAGCGCGTCGAAGTCCACGTTGCGGAAGCCCGGATTGTTCACGTCGGGGGAGAGCGAGGCGGTGCGGTTGGTCGGGCCGATGGCGCCGGCGACGAAGCGGGGTCTATCGGGCGTCTTCTCGGTCCAGGCGTCGGCCGCCTCGCGGGCGAGCCGAGCAGCCGCGACATTCAACTCCTCGGAGATGTCGGCGAGCCCGTAATCGGCCTGAGAGATGGCTTGGGAGTTGAACGTGTTGGTCTCGATAATGTCGGCGCCGGCTTCGAGATAGGCGTTGTGGATCTCGCTGATGATCTTGGGCTGCGACAGCACGAGGAGGTCGTTGTTGCCCTTCACATCGCGCGTGTGGTCCTTGAAGCGCGCGCCGCGATAGCCCGCCTCGTCGAGCTTGTAGCGCTGGATCATGGTGCCCATGGCGCCGTCGAGAATGAGGATGCGCTGCTTGGCTTCTTGCTTCAGCGCCGCGATGCGTTCTTCCCGGGTCATTGCGCGGCCTCTACCTTCGCTTCAGCCGCGACAGGCCGCAAGCCCAGCAGATGGCAGATGGCATAGACGAGGTCGGCGCGGTTCAGCGTGTAGAAGTGAAACTCGGTGATGCCCTGGTCGACGAGACCCATCACCTGCTCGGCGGCGACCGCCGCGGCCACCAGGTAACGCGTCTCCTGATCGTTATCGAGGCCTTCGAAGCGGTGGCCCACCCAATCGGGGACGCTCGCGCCGGACCTGAGTGCGAAGCCTGAGACTTGCTTGAAATTATGGATGGGGATGAGACCGGGCACGATGGGGATGGTGATGCCGCGGGCGCGGACGCAGTCCAAGTAGCGGAAGAACAGCTCATTGTCGAAGAAGAACTGGCTGATGGCGCTCGTGGCACCGGCATCGATCTTCGCCCAGAGCATGTCGATATCGGCATCGACGCTCGGCGATTCCGGATGCTTTTCGGGATAGCAGGCGACGGAGATATCGAAGGGTGCGACGGCCTTGATGCCTTTGACGAGATCGGCCGCGTTGACATAGCCGCCTGGCGTGGGCTCGTAGCAAGCCCCAACCCCTCCCGGCGGATCGCCGCGCAGCGCCACGATGTGGCGGACGCCGAGGTCCCAATAGTCGCGGATCACCTCATCGACCTCGGCGCGGGTCGCGGCAACGCAGGTCAAATGTGCGGCCGGCTTGAGCTTGGTCTCACGCAGGATACGCGCCACGGTCGCGTGGGTGCGCTCGCGCGTCGAGCCGCCGGCGCCATAGGTGACGGAGACGTAACGTGGATGAAGCGGCTCGAGACGTCTGATCGCGCGCCACAGCGTCTCCTCCATCGCCGCCGTCTTGGGCGGGAAGAACTCGAAGGATACGTCGATGTCGCCGCCGCCGAGAAAGCGGCTCTTGCGTTCAGGGGCTGCAAGCATTACGCGGCGACCTCCACATTGGCATTGGCTCTCTTCTTCTTGCTTGCGGCGGCGGGCTTCTGACCTAGCCAGAGCGAGACGGTGAGCTTGCCGCCGGAAGGATCAGGGCTCAGCTCGCGGAAACTCGCGACCTTGAGCCCCGCGGTTTCGAGCAGGCGGCCGAGCTGATCGCGGGCAAAGCCGAGGCGGCGATGGGCGGACTGCTCGCGCAGGAACTCAAGCTCATGCGGGGCGAAATCGACCACCAGCAGCTTGCCGCCGGGCGCCAGCAGCCGGGCGCCCTCGGCGACCGCCGCGGCAGGGTCGTCGAGGAAATGCAGGACCTGATGCAGCACGACCAAATCGGCGGCGCCGTCCGGCAGCGGCACATTGTGCAGATCGCCATGGCGGACTTGGGCGTGGCCGAGCCCCATCCGCTCGAGCTTCATGCGGGCGTAAGCGAGCATGGCGTGATTGAGGTCGAAGCCGAGCGCGCGTCTTGCGCGGGGACCGAACAACTCGAGGATGCGACCCGTGCCGGTGCCGAGATCGACCAGAAGCGACACAGGCTCGTCCCCAAGCGCCTCTTCCATGGCGGCCTCGACCTCTTTCTCGGCGACATGGAGCGCGCGGATCGAGTCCCACTCGCTGGCATGGGCCTTGAAATAAGCTTGCGCCGCCTCGGCACGGGATTTCTGCACGGCTTCAGCCCGCGCGCGGTCGCGCGCAAGGGTGAGGTCGGCGGGATCGAGACTCTCGACGATGGCGCCGGCGAGCGCGGCTTCGGCGCCGCTTTCGGCGAGGCGGAAGAACACCCAGGACCCTTCGCGGAAGCGCTTGATGAGACCGGCTTCGGCCATCAATTTCAGATGCCGGCTGATGCGCGGCTGGCTCTGGCCCAAAATCTGGGTCAGGTCCTTGACGTTCAGCTCGCCCGCGGCGAGCAGCGCAAGGATGCGCAAGCGCGTAGCCTCGCCCGCAGCCCGCAAGGCCGCAAGGGACGAAGCGCGGGACAGGCCTGGGTATGTTGCTGCGGTTTCGGCATCACCTGACATAAAGATATGTTTATACGTCTTTCGGCTGCCCCGCAAGCCTTAGCAGCCGGCCCGGCCACACGACTGGACAGGCGGCGACGTCCTCACGCCCGCGCGAATTTCTTGTACTTGATGCGCTTGGGCAGCACGGCGTCGTCACCAAGGCGCCGCTTCTTGTCCTCCTCGTAGTCCTGGAAATTCCCCTCGAACCATTCGACATGGCTGTCGCCTTCGAAGGAGAGGATGTGGGTGGCGATGCGGTCCAAGAAGAAGCGGTCGTGGCTGATGATGACGGCGCAGCCCGGGAAATCCTCGAGCGCCGCTTCGAGCGAGGACAGCGTCTCCACATCGAGATCGTTAGTGGGCTCATCGAGCAGGATAAGGTTGGCGCCCGATTTCAGCATCTTGGCGAGGTGCACGCGGTTCCGCTCTCCGCCCGAGAGCTGGCCTACCTTCTTCTGCTGATCGGAGCCTTTGAAGTTGAACCAGCCCACATAAGCGCGCGACGGCACCTCTCGGGTCCCTAGCTTGATGACGTCATTGCCGCCCGAGATCTCCTCGAACACCGACTTCTTGCCGTCGAGCGTGTCGCGCGACTGATCGACATAGCCGAGCTTCACCGTATCGCCGATGCGGATTGCGCCATTGTCGGGCTTGTCTTGGCCAACGATCATGCGGAAGAGCGTCGTCTTGCCGGCACCGTTCGGCCCGATCACGCCGACAATGCCGCCCGGCGGCAACTTGAAGGTGAGATCGTCGATGAGGAGCGTGTCGCCGAAACCCTTGGCGATGTGGTCGGCCTCAATGACGACGTCGCCAAGCCGGGGACCCGGCGGGATAGTGATCTCAGCCTTTCCCGTCTTGTCGCGGCCGGCTTGCGCCACAAGCTCGTCATAGGCCCGAATGCGGGCCTTGGACTTCGCCTGCCGCGCCTTGGGGCTCGCCCTGATCCAATCGAGCTCGCGGGTGAGCGACCGCTCCCGCGCCTCGTCCTGCTTGCCCTCGACTTGCGCCCGCTTTTGCTTCTGCTCGAGCCAGGAGGAATAGCTTCCCTTGTAGGGAACGCCGGCCCCGCGATCGAGCTCGAGCGTCCATTCGGTGATGTCTTCGAGGAAGTAGCGGTCGTGGGTGACCATGATCACGGTGCCCGGATAGTCGCGCAAATGATGCTCGAGCCAGGCGACGCTCTCGGCATCGAGATGGTTGGTCGGCTCGTCGAGCAGAAGGATGTCAGGCTTGGCGAGCAGCAGCTTGCAGAGCGCAACGCGACGCTTCTCGCCGCCCGACAGCGACTTCACGGCCGCCTCGCCCGGCGGGCAGCGGAGCGCATCCATGGCCTGCTCCACCTGGGCATCGAGGTCCCACAGGCCTTGGGCGTCGATCTCGTCCTGGAGCTTCGCCATCTCATCGGCGGTCTCGTCGGAATAGTTCATGGCGAGCTCGTTATAGCGCTCGAGCTTCGCCTTCTTCTCGGCCACGCCTTCCATGACGTTGCCGGTCACGTCCTTGGTCTCGTCGAGGCGCGGCTCCTGCTCCAGATAGCCGACGCTGACGCCATCGGCCGCCCAGGCTTCGCCCACGAAATCGGTCTCTTCGCCGGCCATGATGCTGAGCAGCGTCGACTTGCCCGCGCCGTTGACGCCGACCACGCCGATCTTGGCGCCGGGCAGGAAGGCGAGCGTGACATCCTTCAAGACCTGCTTGCCGCCCGGATAGGTCTTGGACAGCTTGTTCATGACATAGACATATTGGGGCGTGGCCACCTGGCTGATTCCTATTGGTAGATTTAGTTGCTGTTGAGCTGTGATGACCGCGTGGGCCACGGGCGCCCGGATTTGGCACCGATCAGCACGTCAGGCAATAGCGTCCATCTGGTGCTGAGAGAACGATGATGCGGCTCGTGCGGCTAATGCGCTTTTGTCGGTATGTCAAATACGGCGATGCCTTGTGCTGTGTCCACGACCCCGCCAACGTCGCCGGTAGGCGTCGCGAACCCGCTTGTTCCACAATACCAGGAGGGAAGAAACCGGCCATATCGCCTTTCTCCCACGCCGTTGGCACCCATGACATAGGCGGTCTCAAGGTACTTTGCCGCCTTGGCTGCATACCCTGTCGCGTTGAAACCTTCGGTGCCGCACTCTGCCTGACTACCCGCCGTAATGCCCCATGGAATGATAACAAATTCCGGACTCTGAGCCTTCAGGGCCTGCAACGACGCAAGGTCGTAGGTGTAGGCAT
>JAENXG010000047.1 GCA_016649675.1 Methyloceanibacter sp. | reverse complement strand
AAGGCGCAATGGCGCCTCCTACTGGTCGCCTGAGTGGAACGGGTTCACCGCGTCATGGGGCTGGTTCGAGGATGACATCTGGGGCGGTGCCCTCCGCTACCAGAAGGAATGGGGCAAGCTCTTCGAGGTTGGTGCTGGCATTGGTTACGAAAAAAATCGCGACGAGAACATCCAGAACGGCGGCGGTGGTCTTGCCGGCTTCAAGCGCGACATCAACGAGTGGGCTAGCTCGGCCTCGATCAAGCACCTGCCGACAGGCCTATTCTTCTTCGGCGCCTTTAGCCATTCCGAGAACAACGACTCCAACCGCGAGAACGCCGGCGTTTTCGACAAGAAGAGCTCGCCGGACATGGATGCCTACGACCTCCAAATCGGCATCCAGCGCAAATTCATTTCGCTCGGCGACTCTTCGTTCTTCGGCGGCTTCAGCAATATCAACGACGGCATTGGCGGGGCCGGCGGGGCGACCCGCAAGCTCGCGGCCGGCACGTTCGAGAACGTCAATGTCGTCACCGAGATCACTGGCGCCGACGTCAACCGCTGGTATCTGGGTTACGATCAGGCCATCGATGCTGCGGGCACGCTGCATCTCTACGCCGTCTACCAGCACTTCGAGGCCGGCGTTGATCTGATCAACTCAAGCCTCAACCGGGTCGGTGCCCCCTTAGATAATTTCGACCTCGTCTACACCGGAGCGCGTCTAGACTTTTAGCAGAGCGCTCTCCTTTCCCTGGGGAGAGCAGTTGAGGGCCGCCCTCCGGGGCGGCCCTTTGATTCTGAGGGTCCGTTTCCCCTTGAGTCGCTGGCTGGAAGGCGCGGGAAGGGGAGTGCGGCCCCCTGCTGGCTCGATTGAAGCCGCCAGAGTGAGAGAGCGCCGGATCTCGTGGGTGCGCTGAATCCACGACCGCCACGTGGCGAATTCCCGCATTTCCTCAAGTGCTTGAGCGCACTCTTACCCCGCCGGCGATCTGTGGCTCATCGGCAACAGAGACAGGCAAAAACCCTGCTGTCTCAAGCCTGTCATGAGAACGTCATTGCTCACCAAATAGAACCGTAGCGTAAGCCGATGTTGCTCGGCGACGAATTGCAAAGGCTGCCAGCGGGGGAAGAGCTGAATCGCCTAACAAAAATAACGCGTTAGAAAAAAACGTCATCCAAACAGAGTGGAGAGGGGTCATGATCGGGGGATTGTCAAAGGCTGCCAGCCGCCTGGCGCTCGCTGCCATCTTGGGGGCGGTAGGGGCGGTAGTCCTCGTCCAAAAGCCTGTTAGAGCAGCCGATCTCGGCGGCGACTGTTGCGCCGATCTCGAAGAGCGCGTGGCTGAGCTTGAAGCCACAACTGTGCGCAAAGGCAACAAGAAGGTTTCAATTACCGTCTACGGCAAGATGAACCGGGCCGTGCTGTTCTGGAACGACGGCGCTGAAAAAGGTGTCTACTCGGTGGACAACTCGTACGAGTCCAGCCGCTTTGGCTTTAAGGGTTCGGCCAAGATCACCGGCGATTGGTCGGCGGGTTATAAGCTCGAGGCTGAGACCAGGGCTGCTGCCTCTGAGGCGGTGAACCAAATTGATGACGACAACGGAACACGTTCGGGCGGAACCCTCGGCGATGAGGGACGCCTTTTGCTCATGCGCCAATCCTTTATGTATCTCGACAACAAGAAGCTCGGGCAGCTGCGTTGGGGTCTTACCAGCATGCCGAAGGACGACGTCAACAAAGACACCGACGTCACCGAGCTTGCGGATACGATGACCTCGGACGACCACATGAACCGGGGCTTCTTCCTGCGGCCGAAGGGCTTCGACACCGAGGTTGGGGGACCGGGTCAGCTCAAATGGCAGGCGATCTCGCAATGCTATAGCAGCTCGTCGGCCTTCGACTGTTCGACCCGACGCAATGCTGTAACCTATTGGTCGCCATCGTTCTTTGGCTCAGCGGACGGTAAGGGCCTCACGGCCTCCTGGGGCTGGGGCGAGAACGATATCTGGAGCGCGGCTCTTCGCTATAGAGACAGCTGGGGCCCGAACTGGGAGTTTGGCGCCGGCGCGGCTTACGAGAAGTCTCGCGATGAAAACCAGGAGAGCTCTGGCGGCGGTCTCAACGGCTTCAAGCGCGATATCAATGAATGGGCGGGTTCGGCCTCGATCAAGCATAAGCCGACCGGTCTGTTCGCCTTCGGTGCTTTCAGCACCTCCGAGACCAACGATTCCAACCGGCAGAATGCGGGCGTCTTCACAGGAACGAGCTCTCCCGACATGAGCGCATGGGACGCCCGCATCGGCATCCAGCGCAAGATGGGCGCGCTTGGATCCTTAGGCGACTCGTCCTTCTTCGGCGGCTACCTTCAGATCGAAGATGGTATTGGCGGCGCCTGCGGCGCCAAACGGAGCTGCAAGGCCGGCACGTTCCCGGACCTCGCGATCCAGACCGAGATCACCGGTGCCGAAGTCACTCGCTGGTATCTCGGTTATGATCAGGCCATCGACTCGGCGGCGATGCATCTCTATGCGGTTTACGAGCATCTTGAGCCCAGCGTCGATCTGGTCAATAGCAGCCTAAGCCGAGTGAACGAGCCTTTGGACAACTTCGACCTCTTCTACACCGGCGCACGCATGTATTTCTAAGCGACAGTCCCCCTTCCCGGGAGCTGAGCGAGCCGCCCCTTCGGGGGCGGCTTTTTGTGTTCGCCGGCAGTCAGCCTCACGACTCCGACCCGCCCCTTTCTGTTGCTGGGCAGCAACAACGGATCCGAAAATATCGAGATTCTTCAATCTTCACAGGGCGTTAACCGGGCTCCGGACAGGCTTGCATTGCGTCAACCGGAAAGCCATCCTGAGCAGGCGGAGACAGCATCATGCGGCGGACGCCTTTCGCCATTGCTCGATTGATGGCCGCGCTGTTGCTTAGCGCGAACCCCGCGCTTGCCTTCCAGGAGACGCCCGCGCCACCGCCGGTAGAGGGCGCGGGAGCCGCGCCGCCGGCCAATGCTCTCCAAATCGGCAGTCCAAACGCCCCCGCGACCCCTCGCGCCGACAGCAAGGGCGTGAAGGTATTCGGCTATAGCATTCTGCCCAAGCTCGATTTCGGCCTCGAGCTGCTCTATGGCCAGGAGCAGCAGCCATTGCCGCTGCAGCAAGGACCGACCTTCGAGAACAATGGCGACGTCACAGTACTCGGGAAGGTCAAGCGCAGCTTCTAGAGCGCAAATTCACCCCGCATGACCGCGCGCATCGTCGCCGCTTTGGTGCATCTCCTGACGGCCACGGGTGCGGTGCTTGCGCTCCTTGCGCTGCGCGCGGCCCACGCCGGCGACTGGCAGATGATGTTCGTCTGGCTCGGGGTAGCGCTCCTGGCCGACGCCGTCGACGGCCCTCTGGCGCGCCGCGCCGACGTGAAGACCGTGTTGCCGCGTTTCAGCGGCGAGCGTCTCGACCTGATCGTCGACTACCTGACCTACTGCGCGATCCCTGCCTTCGTGCTGACCGAGACGGACCTGTTGCCGTCCGCGTTCCGCTTGGCCGCAGCGGTCGCGATTCTGCTGTCGAGCCTATTTCACGTGGCCGATCTCAACGGCAAGACGGAGGAGGGCTATTTCGTCGGCTTCCCCGCCATCTGGAACATCGTCCTGCTCTATCTGTTCGCGCTTGGGCTTGCGCCTTTCGTCTCGCTTGCCATCGTCGCCGTCTTCGTCCTCCTCACCTTCGTGCCGATCCTCGCGGTGCATCCGTTTCGCGTGGCGCGGCTCCGTCTGCTCACCGGTCTCGTGACCGCCGTCTGGGCGGGAGCTGCTGCCGTGGCGATCGCCAATCCTTTCCCTTCGCCCCTCTGGGTGCAGGTTCTGCTCATCGTCGCGGCTGCCTATTTTGCGAGCGTCGGACTGTTGCGCTCGCTGCCATGATCCCCGTTCCCGATGCATTGCGGCAGCGCATGAAGCTTTGGCCATGGACCTCGATTGGCGGCTAAGCTATTAGCTCGGGGCAACACCAACCCACCTTCGTCCGACCTCGAGCGCATGCTTCTCATCGACTGGCTGACCGATCCGCATATCTGGGCGAGCTTCATTGCCTTGAGCGCGATGGAGGTCGTGCTCGGCATCGACAACGTCGTCTTCATCTCGCTGATGGTGTCGCGCATGGCGCCCGAGCAGCGGCTGATGGCCCGGCGCATCGGGCTGTCGCTCGCGCTCATCTTCCGCATCATCATGCTGGGCGGCATCGCCTATGTCATCCATCTGACGACGCCGATCTTCAGCCTGGCGGGCTACGATTTCTCCTGGCGCGACCTCATCCTCATCGCCGGCGGCCTGTTCCTCCTGGTCAAGGGCACGCGCGAGATGCACGACGACATTGAAGGCGAGGAGGAGGAGGAGAGGAACGCCAGTGTTGCCGACACGATGGTGTCCGCCATCCTGCAGATCGCCATCATCGATCTCGTCTTCTCCATCGATTCGATCATCACGGCGGTCGGCATGGCCGAGCATGTCGAGGTGATGATTGCGGCGGTGGCGGTTGCCATCCTCGTCATGTATTTCGCCTCGGAGCCCGTGGCCGCCTTCATCGAGCGCCATCCCACGACGAAGATGCTCGCGCTCTCCTTCCTGCTCCTGATTGGGGCGGCGCTAATCGCCGACGGTTTCCACTTTCACATTCCGCGCGGCTACATCTATTTCGCCATGGCCTTTGCCGGCGCCGTCGAGGTGATCAACGTGGTGGCGATGCGGAGGCGGCAGCGCATGGCGGCGAGCGCGCGGGCGAAGCGGCAGGCCAAGGGCTGAGCGGCAGTCCTAAATCACCTTAACTTTGTCACGTGATTCCCTTGGCTTAGCCGCAAATTGACCTCGTTTGCCTGATGCTATCGTGGTCTCATGTGTCGGTTCCAAGACAGCAAGAAGGGGAAGCGATGAAAATCGGAGCATTTATATTGGCCGCGGGGCTCGCGCTCCCGGCGACTGCCTCTTTTGCCGATCCCGCCACGCTTGCCGGCGATGAGCTGCGCAAGGCCATCAGCGGCAAGACCGTCTATCTCAACGTCTCCGGATTCGAGCTGCCGATCCGCTACACCGCCAATGGCCACATGTCCGGCAAGATGAGCACGGTCACGGCGAGCTTCTCGCGGGGCGACGGCGCCTCCGACACCGGCAAGTGGTGGGTGGCCGACGACCAGCTCTGTCAGCAATGGTCTAGCTGGATGGACGCCAAGACCTATTGCTACAAGCTGATCCGCAACGGCTCGTCCGTGCAGTGGACGCGCAACGACGGCCACTCCGGCACCGCCCGCATCAGCGGCTAACAGCGGCCTAGCCACACCATCTGGCGCTGCCGCCTGTCGATCGGTCGTCCATTTTCCTCAATTGCGTGAGCCGCCTCCGGGCGGCTCTTCGCTTTTTGGGGGAAGCGTAGGCGCGGTCGCTCGTTAGGCGAGGAAGGTGTGGACGATCAACCGGCGGGCGCTTGCTGGTAACTCGGCGTTTGCATTAGAATGAATTATTCGTTGCGTTTGCCTTCTCGTTGCGTATCGTCTTGTAGCGTTTGTGTGAGTTGTGTTTCTTGTCGTTGCGTGCGTTGTGTCCGCAGAGTCCCAACATGTCGAAGCGTTGCGCCGCGGCCCTCGGTCGTGGAACGAATGGCGCGCGCGCAATCCGTCCCTCAGCCCGAACCTGACCGGCGTCGCTCTCAGCGTCGGCGAGCGGCAGATGGGGCCGATCAACGGTGGACCCATCAACCTTGCGTCCGCGCGGCTCCGGCACGCCTCCTTACGCTTTGCGACGCTGACGGGCGCCGATCTCACCGGAGCTGACCTGTGGGACGCCGACCTTAGTGATGCCCGGCTTGACGGCGCCAATCTCTCCGGCGCCGATCTCCGCGAGGCGCTGCTTGACCGTGCCAATTTCGCGAACGCCAAGCTGACCGGCGCCAATCTCTCGGGCGCCAGCTTGCAAGAGGCGCGCAATCTTACGCAGAGCCAGATCGAGGAGGCGGTCGGCGATAGTTTCACGCTTCTGCCGCCCCATCTCACCCGGCCAGAAGCCTGGACCGGGACCGTCGCCCAGGTCGTCCAAGATTACCGCGCGCGGAACGAGACCTATGCCCCTGAGGCGAGCGGGCCTGTGGCCCCGAAAAGGGTGGAAGCGGTGTCCTGGCTCGTGGGCGGGCCGCGCGGGGCTGCGTCTGCCGCGCCTCAAGCCACGCCGCAGCGGAGTTAAGCTCCCGCCAAGACTACCGGCCTGATGGGCCCTAGTGGAAATCGATCCGGATCGTGAAGGACTGCGCACCGCCCGGCGGCGCAGGGTAGGGGGATGCGTTGCGCACCGTTGCGAGCGCGAGCTGGTCGAGCCGCTGACTGCCGCTCGATCGGCCGACGCGCACGAAGCGGAGCCCGCCGCCGTCGCCAATGGCGAAGATCACCGTCGTGCTGCCGCGTTCCCCCGTGTTGGGCTTGTGCCGGGCGAGCGCCGACCAGACCTGCGCACCATAATTGCCGGTGCTTGGCCGATTGGTCGGGGCCTTGGTGAGAGAGGTTGAAGGCTTGTCGGCCGGCGCGAGCGCCATGGGCTTCCACGGGATCGTGCTGCGCGGTTGCGACGCCTCTTCTTGCGGGGGAGTCGAGCGCGCTGCCGGCTTGGGACGCGGCGTGTCTTTGACAGCCTTCGGGGCGGCTGGTGGCGCTGCTACTTTCACTTCTGCCGGCGTGACGCTCGCCACTTTCGCCGCCCGCTTTGTGCCGTTCTCGACGCTCGCCTTGCTTGTGCTGGCGACGGGGCTTGCAGGCTGCGAGGGCTTGGCGATCTCCGCCTCAACGACCTTGGGCGCGGATGGTGGCGTCGCAACTTCCGGTGTCGATTGCTCGACGCTCGCTGCGTTGCTTGTGACGGTCTCCGCGCTGGCGTCCTCCACGCTGGCGTGGCTCGCGCTGCCGGCGAGGGGGCTCACCGGTTGAGGAGGCTCGGCGATCGCCACCTGCGGCGCGGCATTCTCATCGGCCTCGCCTTCGGACACTGACGTGTCCGGCGATGCGTTGCCGTCGGGCGCCTGATCTGGGCGAGCATCATCCGGACGCGCATCTGCGGTTTCCGCATTGAGCGGTATGCCCGGCGTCGCCAGCGGGGGGGCGCGATCTGCCGGAGATGACGGCGCCTCGATGGCTGCTTCAGGCTCTGTGTCTTGCGGCTCGGCGATCGAAGCCGTGTCGTCGATGTCGGCCTGGTCGGACGCGCCCGGGATCGAAGCTGTCGGCAGCGCGGCGGGAGGTTCGGCGATGGGCTCGACCTTAGTGGGGATCGAGAGCGAAGCCACGGGCGCTTGCGCGGACGCGGACATTTCGACCTCGCTCCCGGGATGACCCCACTCCGCGGTCACCGCCAGAAACACCATGGTGCCGCCAACCAGGATGGCGCCGGCGACAACCGCGCAAAAGGATTGAAGGAATCGGTTCTCTGTCATAGGGGCGTGGGGGGGCTCGTTGGGTCGAGGCCAATTCCACCCGGATATGGTTAACGAATGGTGCACGCGCGGCGATTTTTGCTGATGAGCGCGTCGTCCGCGAAGGCTCGCGATCCGAGGATTCATTCGGAAAACGGAGCCCGTCACTGTTGCAATTTCGTCACCAAATACGCCGCGAAATGTGGTTCCAATAGCAGGCTGACAGTTTGGTACGTGTACGTGTACGAGTAACGAGGGGGTAAGTAATGCGTTTGCGTATGATCGCCACTTTGGCGGTCCTCGCCGCGTTTATGGCGCTCGGGGGCTGCTTCCACCACAATCAAGTCGTCATGACTCAACCGCAGGCCCTTCCTCCCTTGAAATAGGGAGACACGATGGGACGCGATCGTCACGGGTTTGAGCAAGTCCTTGCGCGCGGCGGCGAAGCACTAGGTCTTGCGTGTCATCGGCGCGGGCTTGTTGCGCGTGGCCGCATAATGATGCTTGGAGCGTTGGCGGCTTTCGCCGGCCTCGTTCAAGTCTCCGCGGTGCTCGCCAACGACTCGACGGCAAGCCTCGATGCGGGCGGCCTCACGCTCACCTTCAATCCCGACATCAGCATGGAGTCCGAGGACCTCTATTTGAGCCGCGATGAGGTCCGCGTCACCTATCACTTCCACAACAAGGCCGACCATGACATCGCTACGCTGGTAGCGTTTCCGCTGCCGGTGATCAATATCGGCGAAGAGGGCAACTACGATCTCGAAGGCCGCGACCCGGTCAATGTCATGGATTTCAAGGTGACGGCGGACGGCAAGCCAGTCGAGCCTTCGGTCGAGATCAAGGCGACCCGCTTCGGTGTCGACGTCACCGACGTTTTGAAGCGCTATGACATTCCGCTGACCATGCTTGCACCGGGCGAAGGGGCGGGGAGTGCGCTCAACACCCGTCTCGACGACCTGTCGCAGGACGCACGGCAGGAGCTCGAGCGCTATGGCGTGATCGACTGGAACACGACTTTCGGCGCCGCGGAAAAGCCGCTCGCCAATACGCACTGGGACACGCACATCACTTTCTACTGGTTCCAGACCTTCCCGGCCGGAAGCACGATCGAGGTGACGCATCGCTACAAGCCGGTGCCGCGCCGCTTCTTCTTCGCCAAGGACGATCTGAGTTCGCCCGAGACGCGCAAGCTGTTCTGCATGGACCAGGACTTCATCGGCGTCGCGCAAGCCGCGCTGAAGCAAGCCCCGCAAGACATCCTTGCGGGGACCGAGCTGAAATATGTGCTGACCACCGCCGGCAATTGGCTCGGCCCCATCCAGAAGTTCCGGCTTACGGTGGAGAAGCCTTCCGACAAGGCGCTGGTCTCGCTCTGCGCCAAAGGCATCAAGCGCGCCGGCCCCACCACGTTCACGCTGGCGCAAGACGATTACGTCCCGGAGGGCGATCTCAATATTCTGTTCGTGGAGCCCATGCCGAACCTGTGAGCAACCGGTCACATGGTTGCGTCCAACCGTTGTTCGGCTAGAAGGATCTGAGGGAGCAGAGCGCTATCGCTGAAACGGACCGCGATAGCGCTCTAGCATTTTCTGTATGTCGGCAGCTTCGGCTCAGGCGGTCGCTTGCCTGATCAGACGCACGATCAAGAGCAGGATGACCGCGCCGAGCGTGGCAGCGATGATCGCGCCGAGAATGCCCCCGCCAAGGTGAAGACCGAGGCTCGGGAATAAAGCGCCGGCGATAAGCGCGCCGACAATGCCGACAAGGATGTCGCCAAGCAGGCCGAAGCCCGTTCCTTGCACCAACAGACCCGCGAGCCAGCCGGCGACCGCGCCGATGATCAGAGCTACGAGCAGAGCGGTAACAGTCATGATTTTCCCCCCTTTATTAAGTGGGGAAGCATACTCCCGCTGCGCGCCTTTGAAATCGGCGCGCAGCGCTTATGCACTTATGAATGCAAGCCCGTAACTCCGTCCGGCGCGGTGATGCCGGCGGACCTGCGACTTAGTAGCAATAGTCCCAATAGCCGCGATTGTGGGAGGGACTGGTCCAGTACCAGCAGAGATTGGATGAAGGAGCGGCAGGCACAGCAGTCGCCGCGATGATGGTTCCTAGGGCAACGCCGGCGATGACGTTTCCGTAGTAAGGCTTACGCGACCAATTCCTCACATAGACATTCTTGTTGACGTAGACGTTCTTGCCGCGGTGCCCGTTCCCCTTCACATAGACATTCTTGTTCACGTAGACGTTCTTGTTGGTGACCTTGACGTTCTTTTTTACGTAGACGTTCTTGCCGCCCTTGTAATTTTTGACCTCGGTCACGAGCGATGACCCTGCGGCTACGGAGCCCGCACCGGTCAGGGGAACGCCGGCCGTGGCTGGCATCGCGATGCTCAGGCCAAACAATGCCGCCAAGGCGACACGAACTACCGACGATGCTCCACGTGCGTCATGCGTCATAGGAACTCTCCAAATGTTGTTGGCGTGAGCTTTCAACGTAGTGCGCTAAGCTTAACTGTGGGCAAATTTAGGGCGCCGCTCGCAATACGCCCCAAAAAATAGCGCAGACTGGCCAATCGCCCGTGGCGTATCTGTACTTAGCTCTTCCTCGACAACGATCTCGCGGAAGGCCGCTTCCTTGTCGACGACAAGCCGGTCGCACTCAGCCATTCGGTGCTGCTCCGTCGGGCCACAGGTCGCTTGGGGATGCGCCGGGGACTTATGTCCTCCAGGAATGAGAGTTGGCCGTCACTTGAAACAGCGACTCCAAGGATGCTGCTCGGGTCGCGCCTCTGGATGCGTCCTCAGAAAATGATGCAGCACATGGAGGAGGACCAGGACATGCTCTTTGTTGTTACGCGCCTGACCGGCACGGACATCGTCAACAATCATGTCGCGAACTTTCTCAATCCCTTGCTCCTGGTTCACAAGGTAGCTGGCAAGCGCGGCCGCAGCGATCTCGGGCAGATGCTCGTGTTCGGCGATGGCGAGCACCTCGCTCTCGGTCAGGCCGCAAAAGGCTATGCAGTCCTCTAACGTAATCATTCGCCGGGTCCGGTTTGGGTCAGAAGCGAAGGTAATGGTGCGACGAGCCGAAGTCGACTTAATGCACAAATATGGCGGAGGGGGAGTCCGCCGCATTCACGTTCGTCTGTGTTCAGACGCGTCTCTGAGTGTCCTTAAAACCGCTGATATCACACACAGTTTTCCATAGTTTGACTGTACAACGTTTATCGTTGTCTGCCATGATCCAGAAATAATCGTGGGTACAAACGTAGGTAGTCATGGAACGGAACGTGGATCGGCTTGCACCCACGGCGCTACGTCGGAAGGGCCCGGGAATGCATCCCGACGGGCGCGGGATCTATTTGCAGGTGAAAAATGGAGGACGGTCTTGGCTGTTCAGGTTCATGCTGAACGGAAAAGAGCGTTGGATGGGTCTTGGGCCCTACCCCGATGTATCGTTGGCTGATGCCCGGCGAGGTGCCGAAGGATGCCGACGGCTTCTCCGGGAGGGCATTGATCCTATCGAGGCGCGGCGGCAGCGCCAGCAGGCCGCTCAGCTTGAAGCCGCGCAGTCCGTCACGTTTGAGTACTGCGCGACGCGCTATATCGACGCTCACAAGGCCGGATGGCGCAACGCCAAGCACGCTGCACAATGGAGCAGTACCCTTGAGACCTACGCATACCCCGTGTTCGGGTCGCTGCCGGTGCAGGCAATCGACACGGGGCTTGTGACGAAGGCTCTTGATCCAATCTGGCGCGAAAAGACAGAGACAGCGACGCGGGTGCGCCAGCGGATTGAGGCCGTGCTCGATTGGGCCACTGCCCACGACTACCGCGGTGGCGACAATCCAGCCAGGTGGCGGGGCCATCTCGACAAGCTCTTGCCGAAGCGGAGCAAGGTCCAAAGGGTGAAACACCATGACGCGATGCCCTATGCGGAGCTGCCGGAGTTCTTCGCGGAGCTTTCCAAGCGCGACACGGTATCGGCTAAGGCGTTAACCTTCACGATCCTGACCGCGGCGCGGAGCGGCGAGACACGCGGCGCTACCCTGGGCGAATTAGACTTCGTCAGCGGAGTCTGGACGGTGCCCGGCGAGCGCACCAAGAGTGGGCGTGAGCACCGCGTGCCGCTGACAGGGTCGGTCGGGCCGATCCTGCGCGGACTGGACTACCTAGGAGACGACAAGGACGCATTGCTGTTTCCCAACCCGCGCGGCAAGCCGCTAAGCGATACGGCGCTGCGGAAGTACTTGCAGCAGAACCTGGCCAAGCCGGGACTCACCGTGCACGGCTTTCGCTCGACCTTCCGCGATTGGGCGGCGGAGCGCACGAATTTCCCGCGCGAGGTCGCGGAGGCCGCGCTAGCCCATATCGTGCGGGACAAGACCGAAGCCGCCTATCAGCGCGGCGACATGCTTGCTCGCCGTCGAAAGCTGATGGAAGCGTGGGCCAAGTTCTGCACTTCCGGCGCCGCGTCTACGGCCGAGGTCGTGGCGATCAGTAAGCTGCCCCGGCGGCGGCCGGCTTTGACACGGTAGGCGTTGCCTCGCGCCGCCGAGGCGAACGCGCGGGGCTGGGATGGCCTTTCACGCCGGAAACAGGGGTT
>JAENXG010000561.1 GCA_016649675.1 Methyloceanibacter sp. | reverse complement strand
GCGAACGTCTTTATCTGCCCATCGCCGACCGCCATCTCGTGGTTGATCATCTTGGGATTGAAGAAGCGCTCGGTCTTGAGGTTGTGCATCAGATTGTCGGTGTAGAACGGCGGGGTGTGGCAGGCCGCGCACTGGCCTTTGCCGAAGAAGACGTCTTGTCCGCGCAACTCGGCCTGTGTCGCCTTGCTCGGATCCAACCTGCCGAACAGGTCAAGCTTCGGAGCCGGCGGAAAGTCCAACAACTCCTGCATCTCCGCCATGAACTGGACTTGGCTGCCTCGTTCCAGGATATTGACGCCCTTCTTGGTGGCCATGACCGGATCGCCATCGAAATACGCCGCTCGCTGCTCGAATTCGGTGAAATCCTCAACCGTTTTCATCGCCCGCTGCGATCCGAACAATCTTTGGATATTCACCCCGCGCAAGCTAGTCGTATCGATCCGATGGCGGAATTCCTGCGGACGAATATCGCCAACGAGATGCGTCCCGGCATTGGTGTGGCCGTTCGCGTGGCAGTCGAAACACGCCACCCCCTGGCTCGCGACAAGGCTGCGGCGATCGTCGGTTGCGTTGAATTGTTGCTGCGGGAAGGGGGTCACCAATAGCCGCAGCCCCTCCAGCTGCTTTGGGTTCAAAATCCCATCGAAGACTTCGAAATAGTTGGTCAGCGTTATGAGCTTGCCCTGGGAAACATCGCCAAGGTCCGGCCTGGTCGTCAGATAGATGGGTGGCGGAAATTCCGGCAGGAACCGGTCTGGCAGGTCGAAGTCCAGGTCAAATCGCGTGAGGTCCCGCTGCGTCTGCTTCTTCACCTCGTCGATCTGGAACTTCGGAAAAAGCATTCCGCCTTCCGGATGGTTGGGGTGGGGCAGAGGGTAGAATCCAGCCGGCCAAAGGTCCTTCGCCTTGATGTCCTCCGGCGTCATGGAACCAAGCTCGCTCCAGGACAGCCCTTTCGGCAGCTTGACGCGAACGCCGTCTTGAACAGGCTTGCCGCCCGACATGGTGACACCGTCGGCGGGCTTGTCGCTCAAATCATATCGCTCCTCCAGGAGCTTTTGGTGCTCGGCCTCGATGCCGGGCTTGGCAGCCTTCATCCGTTCGACGACCTTGTCGAAGGGCTCGGTGATGACCGTCGGCATGTAGGAGCTTGCCGTCTCGGCGAGGCCTGCCCCGCCCGCGAGAAGGCCCGCAAGGCTGAAGCTTAACGCGCCGGATACGAGGATAGATGTCCAGAGTCTTTGTTTGCGGGTCATGGCAGCCCTTCCCATTGTGGCGCTCGCTGAGGTCAAAGACCGCGAGGATTCCGCGCAAGCGGCCGAGAGGCGGCCTCGCTTTAAGTGTTCATCGAGTCGAAGAACTCGCTATTGCCCTTGGTCTGCTTCAGCTTGTCGAGCAGGAACTCGATGGCGTCCTGGGTGCCCATGGGGTTCAGGATGCGGCGGAGCACATACATCTTCTTGAGCTGATCGCCGGGGACCAGCAGCTCTTCCTTGCGCGTGCCCGAGCGGGCGATGTCGATGGCCGGGAAGATGCGCTTGTCCGCCACTTTGCGGTCGAGCACGATCTCGGAATTGCCAGTGCCCTTG
>JAENXG010000290.1 GCA_016649675.1 Methyloceanibacter sp. | reverse complement strand
CGCTCAACTAAAGAAAACGTATTTGACGAGCGCAGCAATTACCAGGACGACGAGGACCAGGAGGATTAGGCCCCCCAGGCCCATCCCCCACATCATGCCGCCGTCCATCATCTGCTGCACGTGCTGCACCATAACTGGCCTTTCCGGGGCGGCAGCGCCCCGGACGCGGCGCTATCGCCTGATGACATGCGGGCGAGCTTGGCGCTACAGGCCCTCGACAACTCTTTTGAGCTTCGCTTGTACCTCCTTCGCCACGTCGGCGAGGCCAGGATTATCAACTGCCTGCATAGAGGCAACGGGGTCAACGGCTGAGACTTCAACGCCGCCGCTTTGATGCTCCTGCACGATCACATTGCAGGGCAGCATCGTCCCGATCTTGTCCTCAAGCTGCAAGGCGCGAAAAGCAAGCGGCGGGTTGCACGCACCAAGGATCCGATAGGCGCGAAACTCCTCGCCGAGCTTAGATTTGATCGTGGCCTTGACGTCGATGTCCGTGAGGATACCGAAACCTTCGCGCTTCAGCGCTTCCATCACGCGCGCAACGGCTTGGTCAAAGGGCAAGTCGAGCTTCTTCGAGAAATGATAGCTCATCGCGGTCTGTGCCTCGCATGTAAAGCCAGCAGCACGGGTGGCCACAAAACTCGGTTCCGAGCCGTTAGGCCGGAGCATACAGGTCGCAATAGCCCATCGGGCTGATCGTGCCTTCGACTACTTGGCAGGCTCCGTCTCCCATCATTCCGCCTCCCATCATGCCACGTCCCATCATTCCGTCTCCCATCATCCCGGAGCGTCCGCCGCCCGCGCCAATGTAGAACTTGCACATGTGGCACATGCGCATGCCGTTGGGTTGGTCTTGGTAGTGCACAGTCGCCTTGCTGGCTTTGGCTTGGGCAGCCGTAGACGCCGGCATCAGCGGCATCCCGGCGGCAGTGGAGAACACTGCCATTACTTTGAGCCAAGTTCGGCGTGAAATCTTTCCATGTGCTGGCATGATTAGCCTCCTACCGGACGCGAAAGCCAACCCCGAAGGGAGCATAGGTGTTGGGGCGGCGGGGTGCTTTGAGCTAGGTCAACTCGTGGTCGCACTTGGCCTCCGCCTGCGGGGGCCTCTGTCGGAAGCAGTGTCGTCACTCAACGATGTCGCGCTTCTTTTGGAGGTATTCCTCACGGTTGATTTCTCCGCGAGCGTAACGCTCTTCAAGGACCTCAAGACTAGTGGGACGCCGCTGGCTACCCGCAAGCGGCTGTGAACGGACAAACCACACCACGCCTGCAATGATGGCTGCGAGGATCACAAGCCAGAAGATGAAGCCGAAACCTCCCATCATCGAGCCCCAACCGTTCATCATCCAACCATGGTCATAACCCCACATAGGGCAACTCCCGATTGTCTTGGAAACCTATCGGTTGCATCTGCTTTCACATTGATTGGGATCAACTAAAGGCGGAAGGACTTGTCCGCCCCTCAGGTGATTTTTGCGCCGAGCGAAATTCCGGCGGGATTGCGCTTGCTGCTGCCTGCGCGAGACCGGTTCATAGGGCCGCTCGACCGAACTGAAGGTTGGCGGCATCGCGTAGGTACGGCGTTGGAGGTGGGCGGTTCAGTGATGGTGCTGGTGTTCGGATTCTGGACGGTGCTCAGATCGCTCCTGACCTGAGGCTGGCACCAACTCCACATGGAGGCTCGCCAACGCCGGTAGATGACCGCTAGCGTGTCCCCTGACGTCCTCGGCTATCTTGCGGGCGTCGGCCAGGGAGAGCGTTGGATCGACGGCCAACGTCATCTCGGCGTACAGGCGATGACCTAGCCACCTCGCGCGAACCGACTCCACGCCCAACACGCCTTTTGTATGCTGCGCGGCGTGGCGGAGTTCGCCAATGGTCGGATGCTCGACGCCGTCGAGCATCCTGGTCAGTACCGCAGTGGCAGATTGCCAGACAATCCCAAGGATAACCGCCGTTATGATCAGGCCGATGATCGGATCGGCGAGCGTGTATCCCATCCACACTCCAAGCGCGCCGAGGACAACTGCCAAGCTGGTGAGCCCGTCGGTTCGAGCATGATAGCCATCGGCTATGAGTGCCGCGCTGTTGATCTGGCGGCCAGTGCGGATGCGAAACACTGCAACGGCCTCGTTGCCCAAAAAGCCGATCACGCCTGCGGCGGCGAGCCAACCTAGCTGCATTACTGGACGAGGGTGGATGAGGCGGTCGATCGCCTCATACCCGGCCACCAAGGCACTCAAAAGAATGATCAGCACGATAGCGAGGCCGGCGAAGTCCTCGACCCTGCCATAGCCATAGGTGAAGGTCTGCGTTGGCTTCCGCCGTGCAAGCACGAAGGCGACCCAGAGAGGTATGGCCGTACCGGCATCGGCGATGTTGTGGATGGTGTCCGCAAGTAGCGCCACGCTGTGTGAGACGTACACGACGACAAGCTGCAGAGCGGCCGTGGCCGTAAGGATCAAAAACGACCACTTGATCGCCCAGATGCCTCGGGAGGTGGTGGCGATGGTTGGATCGATGACCCCATGGGTATGGGCGTGGGCATGATGCTGGTCGTGCTGACCATGCCCGCGCGGACCGAAACCTAGCCAGTCTAGGACTTTCGCGATCAAGTGCCGCCCTCGCTTTGGGTACTCGCTGCCGAACCCAACCCTCTCCAGCGGCGCTAACCACCGCCACTATCAGGGGCGCCTCCCCACTTTCTGGGCAAGGGGCCGTTGGTAGTATTATCCTAGAGCCATGTTGGCGCTAAGGTTGTCTCTCCTGATTTGATTCGCTGTCGCCCCGTCGCTCTCACGGCGGGGCGATTTCTTTTTCGGGTCGATGATCTCGCAGGATGTGATTTGGTCGACACTAGGTCGTGGGAGGTCTGCTCGCGCGTCACACACCCTTGGTGCAATAGCGTGGCCGTCAGAACGCGTTTAGACTCCGCCCGGTCAAAGCCTCGATTTTTACCTTTGCCTTTTGAAACTCCGCACAGGTCCAATTGCCTCCGATTGGCTTCAGTCCGTCTCGGACCGCCTCAACCAAACCTGCCTTTGTGTTACGTTGCCCAGACTTTGGTCCGGCCGAGCGAACGCATGGTGCGCCGCCAGATAAGTCGATCCGCCCTGATCGGGATGAAACTTCATCATTAGCCTGCGATGCGCTGCACGGATCTCATGGCGGCCAGCTCCTGCCTTGAGTCCAAGCACGTCATAAGCCTCAGTAGTCTTGGTCTGTATCGAGCATGTCCGACATGACCTGCTCGGCCAGCATCGCTCGACGCAACGCAAGGTGCCGCGGGGCCCTGAAGACGAGGAGCGGCTGACTGCCGACATGATCGCCCTGGCCCGGCAGTGCGGCCGCTACGGCTATCGCAAGATCGCGGAGTTCCTGCGCCGGGCGGGGTGGCAAATCAATTGACATTTAGCGCACCGCTCCCGCCGCCGGGGAGTACTCCGTGCCGGCTACTGCGCGGGTTCCGTGTCGTGACCTAATTTGTAGACTGAAAT
>JAENXG010000180.1 GCA_016649675.1 Methyloceanibacter sp. | reverse complement strand
CGAGGACTGGACCGACTGCCTCTTCTCGTGGGTCAGGTTCTTCTACATCGGCGATTTCTGGTGGCATCGTGGCGAGGAGATGCAGGGCTACGCCGACTACCGGCAAGTCTTCGAGGAATTGCAGACCGACCGCGGCATCGACGCCGCCGCAACGGCCGCCTTCGATGCGGTGCTCGGCACGTTTTGCCAGCACGCCGAGCATTGGATCGGCGAGGTCGAGGGCTGGGCCAAGAGCGAGCAGGGCTAGCTCGTTCCGCTAAGTCTTTCGGCCGAAGGCCTTGCGGAGCTCGTCCTTTTCCAGGCGCGCGCGGTCGGCCTCTGAAAGGCTCTTGCCGGCACGATTGACGTAGAAACTGAGCATCGACATCGCCGAGCGATAGGGATCCGATTTCCGCCGCTCGCTCGCCTCGGCGGAGCGCTTGAGCGACGCTGCAATCTTCTTAGGATCTTTGAGTGTGAACACCCCCGCCTCGAGATCGAGCGCATCGGAATGCTCGGTGACTTCCTGGGACCAGCGCTTGCTGGGTGGTCTCTTTGGGTTCGCCATTTGCGTCACACATAAGGTCAAAACGGGCATCATCTTAACGCCACAACTGCCATTTAGGTGGTGAGCCGGGCCGCGAAAGGGAGGAACCTCATGGCCAAGCTCACCCTCTATCATGCCGCGCCGTCGCGCTCCTCGATCGTCCGCTGGATGCTGGAAGAGCTCGGCGAGCCCTATGACATCCATCTGTTGAGCCTCGCCAAGGGCGAGCAGCTCGCGCCCGATTATCTCGCCATCAACCCCATGGGCAAGGTGCCGGCGCTCAAGCATGGCGATGCGGTGATCACCGAGGCTGCCGCCATCTGCACCTATCTCGCCGACGAGTTCCCGCACGCGAGGCTGAACATTCCCGTCGGCGACCCGCGGCGCGGGCCTTATCTCAAATGGCTGTTCTTCAGCCCGAGCTGCATCGAGGCCGCCGTCATGGATCGCGCCGCTCCGCGCAAAGAAGAGCCGCGCCGCGGCATGATCGGCTACGGCGACTTCGATACCGTCATGGGCGTGGTGGCGAAGGCAGTCGCCAAAGGTCCCTACCTCATGGGGGAGCAGTTCACTGCCGCCGACGTGATCGTCGGCTCCATGCTGCGCTGGGGCATGATGTTCAATCTGGTCCCGGAGCGCCCTGAGTTTAAGGCCTATGTCGGACGGCTCGAGCAGCGGCCGGCGCTGCAACGTGCCACTGCTCTCGATCAGGAGCTCGCCGCGGCGTGAGCCACACGGGGCAGGGGATCGGCGCATTTCGATTCGAATGCGCGCTCGTGCCGACACCCGCGCCTAACCGGGACTTGGCAGCTTCGTTCGCCGCTACACTCGCCAGGGACTACGCTCGCTCCTGCAATCCATAAGGAGGAATGACAGATGAATCCTGCATCGACACCGGCGGCCAAGCAAAACCCGGCAGCGCCCAAGGCGACCCCGGGCAAGGTTTCGGTGGTCGCGTCCGACAAGCTCGCGCGCACCAAGGTTTGGGGCGAGACGGATTCTGCGGTCCGCTGGGCCGGCGCTTTCGCCGTGCCCGGGCAGTATCTTCGTCCTGCCGACGCCGTTGCGCCATGACCTCGAGAACACCGGCAAGGAGACGCTGCGCGCGGTTGCCTTCTTCGCCGCGGCGATGTTCACCCAGAACTTCGACCAGGTGATGCTGCCGCCGAAGAGCCACATCCTCGGCACGCCGAACCGCGCCGGGTGAGCGGCCATTTACGAGGCGCGCGCCGCGCCCATCATTCGCAAGAGCAGCGCGGCGCCGAAGCCCCAGGCGCCGTTGACGAGAAGGGCATAGTAGAAACGCGGCCACAGTGCCGGGATCGGCTCGCCCTTGAGCGGCGACACGACGTAGAGGGCGGTCAGCGTCAGCGCCACGGCGCCGATGGTGATCCACGCGGCCCAGTAGCGCGCGCCGCTTAAACGCCCCAAGAAGGGCGCGAGGCCCGCACCCCAAAGCCCGCCCCAGAATGATTTGGAGATTACGGACGGCACACCGAGGGGCGCAACCGGGTCCATCGGCCATGCCGGCCGCTCGGGCGGGATCATGCCCACCTGGTAGAGGAGATACCAGAGACCCTGATGGAAGATCAGCACCGCGAAAAACCCGGCGACGAAGCCGAGGATCAGCACCTTCCAGAGTTGCATGGTGTCGTTCCCCTGTCGATGGCATGATGCACATGATGCCGGTTCGCGCACCCGGAGCGCAAGACGCCTCGGACCGTGGAGGACGAAGGACACGCGATGTTGAAGATCGTCTCCGGCGGCCAGACGGGCGTCGATCGCGCCGCTCTCGATGTCGCCATCGATAAAGGCCTGCCTTACGGCGGCTGGTGCCCGAAAGGCGGCTGGGCCGAGGATCTGCCGAGAGCGCCGGGATTGCTTGCCATGTACGACGCGCTGCGCGAGACGCCGCTTGCCGATCCCCATCAGCGCACCGAATGGAACGTGCGCGACAGCGACCGCCTCATGGTGCTTCTCGATCGTCGCGGTCTGTCTTCGAGCGGGACCGAGCTCGCGATCGCCTGCGCTGACAGGCTCGGCCGGCCACGCCTCGTCCTCGATCTCGACGAGGAGGGCGACATCGAGCGCGCTGCCTCCTGGCTCAATGACGGCCACCATAAGCAACTGGCGGTCTGCATCGCCGGCCCGCGCGAATGCGAGGCCCCCGAGATTTATGCCGCGGCAAAGGCCTTTCTCGGCGCCGTGCTCGATCGCGTAAGATCGCGAGCGCGCCGGGAAACGATTGGCTGATTGCTTTGCCAACAGCGGCGCGGCATTCTCCGCGGCGAGCCGCAGGGAACGAGCTGTATGACATCCAAAGTGAGTTGGTCCAGGAAGCGCGCCATCGACGTTCACGATGAGACGGCGCGCATTTTTTCCGCCGAGTACGCCAGCGAGAACGCCTACGATTCGCCGTTTCGCTACGGGCGCCATCTCATCGATCAGGCCTGGGCGCGGGTCGCGTCCGAGCTGCCGAAAGGCGCGCACTGTCTCGACATCGGTTCGGGCATCGGCGCCTATATGGCGAGGCTACTGAAGGCCGGCTTCGACGTGCAGGGCATCGAGCCGAGCCCCGAGATGCGCAAGCTCGCGTTGGAGCACGTGCCAGCGTCGCGCGTGGCTGACGGCTCGGTGCTGGACCTTGCCGCGTTCCGCCAAAGCCAGGACTTCGTCTATGCCATCGAGGTCTTCCGCTATCTCGACACGCATGACAATGTCGTGGGCCACAAAGAGATCCTCCAAGCTTTGAAGCCGGGCGGCATCTATTTCGGCACCTATGTGAACCGGTGGGCGCTCGACGGCTACCGGCAGATCGTAGCCTTGCGGAATCTCAAGGCGAAGATGCAAGGCGCCGCGCCTCGCTATCACGTCGAGTTCGAGACGCCGTCCTCTTTGCGCCGGAGACTCGCCGCAGCGGGCTTCAAGGACATCGAGGTGAGGGGCGCCATGTTCGCGCCGCTCCGCGTGCTGCACAAAGTCTCGCCCAGCCTCGCGACGACGATCGGGCGGCGAACCATGCCACAAGAAGCCTGGCTTTCTGACCGTGCGCTGACGCGGCCCTTCGCCGGCCATCTCATCGCCATCGCCCGCCGTTAGACGACATCTTCCATACCTCAACAGCGGCAACGCGCCCCCAAAATGACCGTTCCTGTTAGCGAAGGCCTCTTATCGTTCTTCATGAACAACAAGGGGCGCTGGACGCAAAGGTGGCTAGACTATTTCCCGGTCTATGAGCGCCACTTTGCTCCCTTCAAAAACAGCGCCGTCACCGTCCTGGAGATCGGCGTCAACAAGGGCGGAAGCCTTGCCATGTGGCGCGACTATTTCGGCCCCGAAGCGACGATCATCGGCGTGGACATCAACGAGTCCTGCCGTATCTTGGAGAATGACGGCTTCCTCATCGAGATTGGCGATCAGGCGGACTCCGCATTTTGGGACGGCTTCAAACAGCGTCACCCTAAAGTAGACATCCTCATCGACGATGGCGGGCACTGGATGCAGCAGCAGATCGTGACCTTCCGCTGCATGTTCCCGCACATTTCAGAGAACGGCATCTATCTTTGCGAGGACGTGCTGACTAGCTACTGGGCGAAATTCGGCGGCGGGCTCGGCCGAAGCGGGACCTTCATCGAGATGACCAAAAGTCTGATCGACGAACTGAACCAGTGGCAGATCCTCGCCATCGGCGAACCGCCCACCGAGTTCACAAAAAGCTGCGCCTCGATCCATTGCTACACGGGCATCGTGGTGTTCGAAAAAGCGTCTCGTTCCATCCCGAGAGCGGCAATCAGCTCGGCGGGCAAAGTGATCGTCCTTCCCCCAGGCCAAGCATGATCGACGGCAAGAGGCCAAAGCGGTTATCCCGCGTGCCGCTAAAGGCCGCGCGGCATTACGCGCTATGCAGGCTTTTCGGGGACCATGGAGGCACGCGGCGGGGCCACGAGAGCCCGCTCGGCTTGCCGCCGCGAGTAGCGCGCGCGCAGCCGAGGCGCGATCACCCAGGCGATCGGTGCAGCCAGCAACAGACTGAGGACCACGACCACCACAATGCCCATGCCGGTATGCGCGCGCAGGCCCGGCACATTCAGCACCAATATGAGGCCAATACCGAACAGGACGGCATTGGTCATGCTGTAGATCAGGGCGGCGATACGGAGGCGGGTCTTAAAATCCTGCTGCATGCTGGCTTCTCCGGTTCGTCCCGCTTTGGGGTCAACCCGCCCGAAGGGAGGTTCGTTCCACCCGGCTCAACCCTCCCCATCAAGAGGAGGGATGGAAATTCGGTGGCACCTCCGTGGCAGTCCCGAGAGGCAGAAGGTCTGTGAGCTCGCGTCCTCATGGACGAGGGGTGGGCGAAGTGTAATACGGCGGCGAGGGGCGGGGATAAGTCCCATCCGCCGCTGCGATTCTCAGTCGAGCCCGGCAACCACGCGTTCCAATACGCTGCCAGCCATAGTTTGCGCCCTGGTAGAAGCCCTCGTCTTCGGGCCGGAAGCCAGACTGCTCCATGCGCACATGCGTGCCACCCTTCAGGGCGTCAGCGTCCAGGTGACGACGTCTTCAGTCCTCCGGCAGCCTCTTCGCCCGAAGCGTTCCAGCTATAGGAGAGCCGTTCATAGGGTTCGACGACCAGGACTTTGCAGTCGACGACGCCGTTCCATTGCGGCATCGGGGTGGCGCGGAAATTGAACGTTTGG
>JAENXG010000132.1 GCA_016649675.1 Methyloceanibacter sp. | reverse complement strand
GAGTTTAGTTACAGGTTTACGGTGAAATCGGCGATCCGAGGTGGAGGGAGCGAGCCATGATGTTTTGGAGGGTCAGGCCGGCTCCGAGTGTCATGGCGCATTACCGCGAGATCGTCGATCATACGCCGACCGAATCGCCGGGGCCGAGGGCAATGACGAAGACCGTTCTGATCGTCGAGGACAATGAGCTGAACATGAAGCTCTTCCACGACCTCCTTGACGCCCATGGCTACAAGACGATCCAGACGCGGAACGGCATGGAGGCCTTGGCGCTCGCCCGCGAGCACCGTCCCGACCTCATCCTCATGGACATTCAGCTTCCCGAGGTGTCGGGGCTCGAAGTGACCAAATGGCTGAAGGAGGACGATCAGCTCCGCCAGATCCCGGTGGTCGCCGTCACTGCCTTTGCCATGAAGGGTGACGAGGAGCGCATCCGCGAAGGCGGCTGCGAGGCCTACATCTCGAAGCCGATCTCGGTCACGATGTTCCTCGACACGGTCAAGCAATTCATCGGCGAGGCACGGTAGCGAGACCATGACCGCACGCGTCCTCGTTGTCGACGATGTCGATGCCAATGTGAAGCTGCTCGAAGCGCGGCTCACGGCCGAATATTTCGAGGTGCGCACGGCACGCAGCGGCCCAGAGGCGCTGCATATCTGCGCGCGCGAGCGGGCCGACGTGGTTCTGCTCGACGTGATGATGCCGGGAATGGACGGTTTCGAGGTCTGCCGCAGGCTGAAAGCGGAGCCGCGCACGCAGCACATCCCGGTGATCATGGTCACCGCGCTGGATCAGCCCTCCGATCGGGTGAAGGGGCTGGAGGCGGGGGCCGACGACTTCCTCACCAAGCCCGTCGACGACATCGCACTGATCACGCGGGTGAAGAATCTCGCGCGACTGAAGATGCTGACCGACGAGATGCTGATGCGCGCCACGACCGAGGAGCAGATGGGCTTTGCCGCCACCCTCGGCATCAGGCTCGATCAACTCGGGCGCGGCGGACGCATCCTCCTCGTCGAGGACCGCGACCGCTCGGCCGAGCGCATCGTCGAGGCGCTGAAGGTGGAGCATCATGTAGAACGCGAGGCCGATCCCGCCCGCGCGCTGTTACGGCTTCCCGACGGCAATTTCGATCTCATGATCGTCAGTCTCAGCCTCGATCACGCCGACGGCCTCAGACTCTGCTCGCAGGTGCGTTCGCTCGACCGGACCCGACATCTGCCGATCATGATCATCATCGAGCCAGGCGACGACGCGCGGCTGCTCAGAGGCCTCGACATGGGGGTCAACGACTATATCGTCCGTCCGGTCGATGCCAACGAGCTGCTGGCGCGGGTGCGCACGCAAGTGAAGCGAAAGCGCTACACCGACCATCTGCGGATGCGGCTCGAGGAGACCGTCGAGATGGCGATCCTCGATCCGCTCACGGCGCTGCACAACCGCCGCTATATGACGAGCCATCTGAAGACGCTGTTCGAGGAGTCCTCGCAGCGCGGCAAGCCGCTTTCGGTGCTCGTGCTCGACATCGACTATTTCAAGGCGGTCAATGACAGCCATGGCCATGACGCTGGCGACTCGGTGCTGCGGGAGTTCGCCTCGCGCGTCCGCCGCAACATTCGCGGTATCGACCTAGCCTGCCGGCTCGGCGGCGAGGAATTCGTCGTGGTCATGCCGGATACCGACCTTGCCAAGGCCTATCTCGTGGGCGAGCGCTTGCGCCAATGCATCGCTGCAGCGCCCTTCTATGCCGGAGAGCGGATCGGAACGCTCGAGGTCACGGCAAGCGTCGGTGTCGCCGCGCTCGAGTTTGCCGACGATACGCCTGAGCTCATTCTGAAGCGTGCCGACCAGGCGCTCTACTGCGCCAAACGCGACGGCCGCAACAGGGTGGTGGCGGACGCCGCCTAGCCACCCTCAAAGCGCGGCCAACAGGACGCGTCGCGAATCACTTCCGGCTGAATCCGTGGGCTGAACACTTTCGTCGAGCCGCTATCGGACTTGACCTTGGACCTGAGCGCTTAACCTTAAGGCTCTACAATGCCTTGCATTTTATCGTATTAAGCGCATGAATAAGTTTGAATTCGTTCTTTTGTCGGCTGTTTTGTGGTTTGAGTTGAGGCCGACAGAATTCGAAATGGAGACGATGGGGCGAGGGGGCCTTCGCGCAAAGCGCGCCTCTCTGACTTTCGTTTCCGCAAGAGATAACCCTGCGGTTTGCTCAGGTCCGCCGCATCTCCTGGGTCCGTAGGGTTCGGCCGGCCGGACCGCGGTTGAGTGGCCTCCTCGTTAGCGCCGCGTTTCGGCCGGCCACCCTTTAAGATGACCACAGCCCTCTGTGGCCGCGGAGCGGCCATCAGCAGAGCAGCGCTTGGTCGAAGCCAACCAGCCGCTATTTGATCTTGTATTCTTTGAATTCGACGTGCTTGCGCACGACCGGGTCGTATTTCTTGAAGACGAGCTTCTCGGTCAGGTTGCGCGGGTTCTTCTTGGTCACATAGTAGTAGCCCGTGCCGGCAGTGCTCACGAGCTTAATCTTCTGGGTGACGGGCTTGGCCATGTCGTCCTCGATAACGCTAAAAGCAAGTTTCGCGCGAACCCTACTCGGTCAAGACTGGAAGTCAAGACGGTGCCGGGCAGCCTCGGGCAAGGTTGCCTCGAAGCTCTCCGGCATCTCATCCTTCGCCTCGGGATCGAAGCCGTGCATGAGGAGCGCCCATTGCAGGCCGACGAGCGCTCCTTTGACCGAGGGCAGGATCAGAAACGTGAGGATCAGAGTGAGCGGCAGCCACAAGGCCGCATGCAGCCAGAGCGGTGGCCGATAGGCCATTTCCACGGCGAGCACGAGGCCGACCACGATGTGGCCGACAATGACGATGGTGAAATAGGCCGGGGCGTCGTCGGCGCGATGATGATAGAGCGCCTCGCCGCAATTGGCACAGGCATCGGCCACTTTGAGATAGCGCCTGAACACGGCGCCCGTGCCGCAAGCGGGGCACTTATGCGCCGCGCCTCTCAGCATCGAGCTGAAGACCGGGCGGGCGCCCGTCGATCGGCCCTCACGCTGGGTGACACCCGAACGCCCAACTCTGTCTTGCATCACCCGATCCTTGTGTTGAGCGTATATGGTCCCGGGCGATCTTGAGCTCAAGGTCACCGGCGTTTGCGGGAGCCGCCGCGTGCGCGGCCGTGCGACTTGCCCTTGTAGCCTTGCGGCCTTCCCTTGTCACCTTGCGGTCGTCCCTTGTCACCTTTGCCGGCGCCGCTTCTCGGTTTCGTGCCGATCGAGCGCCCTTCGCTCAAAAGCTCGAAACGGAGCGCGCCCGCGGTCGGGATCGCCTCGACCAGGCGCACTTCGACCGGGTCGCCGAGCCTAAAGGCGAGCCCTGTGTCCTCGCCCACAAGCGCCTGCCGGACCTCGTCGTGATAGAAATATTCGTGGCCGATCGAGGAGGCCGGGACGAACCCGTCGGCCCCTGTCTCGATCAGCCGCACGAACAGGCCGGTGCGCACGAGACCTGAGACGCGCGCCTGGAACTTTGCGCCGATGCGGTCGGCGAGATAGGCGGCGATGAGGCGGTCCGCCGTCTCCCGCTCGGCCGCCATGGCGCGGCGCTCGGTGTCGGAAATGCTTTGCGCGATCTCCTGAAGCTCACCCATCTCGCCGTCAGTCAAACCGTCGGGCCCCAGCCCGAGCGCCCGCACGAGTGCGCGATGCACGATGAGGTCGGCATAACGGCGGATCGGCGAGGTGAAGTGGGCGTAGCGGCGGAGATTGAGCCCGAAATGCCCGAGGTTGTCGCCGCTATAGACGGCCTGGGCTTGGCTGCGCAGGATCACCTCGCCGACGAGATCGGCGGACGGCGTCGCCCGCGTATCGGCGAGGATGCGGTTAAACTGGACGGGCTTGATCGTGCCCGCCTTCGGCAGCTTGAGCCCGATCGTGCTCAAGAACTCGCCGAGCGAGGCGAGCTTCTCTTTCGACGGGCAATCGTGGACGCGATAGATCAGCGGGGAACGCTTGGCCTCCAGCGTCTCGGCCGCCGCGACATTGGCGGCGATCATGAACTCCTCGATCAGGCGGTGCGCGTCGAGGCGGGGAGGACTCACGACGGCCCGCACGCGCCCCTTTTCGTCGAGCAGGATCTTGCGTTCCGGAAGATCGAGGTCGAGCGGTCCGCGCTCGGTACGCTCCAGCACAAGGCTCGCATAAGCGCCCCATAAGGGCCTGAGCACGGGATCGAGCAGAGGGCCCGTCATATCGTCGAGGCGGCCGTCTATTGCCGCTTGCGCCTGCTCATAGGTGAGGCTCGCGGCAGAGCGCATCAGGGCGCGGAAGAAGCGATGGCCGAGCTTCCTCCCGTCTTTGTCGAAGACCATGCGGACCGCGAGGCACGGCCGCGGCTCATCCTCTTTCAGCGAGCAGAGGTCGTTTGAGATCCGCTCAGGCAGCATCGGCACGACCCGGTCGGGGAAGTAGACCGAGTTGCCGCGCTTCTTCGCCTCCTTGTCCAGCACGCTTCCGGGGCGGACATAGGAGGCGACGTCGGCGATGGCGACGATCACGACCCAGCCCCCGCGATTGTTGGGGTCGGGGTCCGTCTCCGCCCACACCGCATCGTCGTGGTCGCGGGCGTCCGACGGGTCGATGGTCACGAGCGGGAGGTGCCTCAGATCCTCCCGGCGTCCGAGCTCGGGCTCCTTGGCGGCGTCCGCCGCGGCGAGCACAGCGTCTGGGAAGGTATCGGGGATGCCGTGGATATGGATCGCGATGAGGCTGATCGCCTGTTGCGCCGCCGGGTTGCCGAGCCGCTCGGTGATGCGGGCGGTCTCGCCGCCGAACCGCGAGGAGCGCGCGAGCTCGAAACGGACGAGCTCGCCGCCTTGCGCCTCGCCCGTGCCCCCTCGCGCCACCGGCCACTCTTTCAGCTGCTTGCGGTCGACGGGGTCGATCACGCCGGCCCCGCCCGGGAGCGCGCGGAAGATGCCGAGCAGGCTGCGCGAGGCGCGGGCCAGGCGCTTGATGGTCCGCGCCTGGTAGGGATAGCCGGCGTCGGCCCCGAGTGGAGTGATGCGCGCCAGCACGCGGTCGCCAATCCCGGCGGCAGGTCCTGGCTCGCGCTTGCTTTCGGACATGAGGATGCGGGGCGGGGCACCATGCTCCTCGTCCCAGACGGCCGGTCGCGCGATGAACTCACCGTCTTTATCGCGTGAGACGATCTCGATCACGGTGACAGGTGCCAGCACGCCAGGCCGCGCCAGCTTGCGCCGCGAGCCCGCGATCAGCCCGTCATCGGCCATATCGCGCAACAGCGCCTTCAGCGCGATCCGGTCGCTACCCTTGACGCCAAAGGCGCGCGCGATCTCGCGCTTGCCGGCCTCTCCGCTGGCCGTGGCGAGAAAGTCGAGAATTTCTTGCTTCGAAGGTAGTTTGCCCACGGTCGCGTTGCGCGAGGCCCCCTTAGGTTTTGCTCCGGCGCCGCTCAGCCCGCCGTCTCCTCGACGGCCTGTTTACTGCTCTTTCCGCCTTTGCGTGCCGTCTTCTTGGCGGGTTTCTTGGCTGGTCCTTTGCCGCTCTTGGCAGCGACCAGCGCGACGGCCTCCTCAAGGGTGACCTGCTCGGGCTCGCGGTCCTTCGGCAGCGTGGCGTTGATCTTGCCATGCTTCACGTAAGGGCCATAGCGGCCGCTCAGCACCTGCACCTTGCCGCCAAGCTCGGGATGCGCGCCGAGCTCCTTGAGCACGCTGGCGCCGCGCCGGTTGCCCGCAGAGGCAGCCTTCTCGGCAAGGAGGCTCACGGCGCGATTGATCCCGACCTCGAACACCTCCTCGGAGCTCGAGAGGCTCGCATATTTGCCGTCATGCTGCACATAGGGGCCGAAGCGGCCGAACCCCGCCAGGATCGGCTTTCCCGACTCAGGATGCAGCCCGACCTCGCGGGGCAGCGCGAGAAGCGCGAGCGCGTGATCAAGATCGAGGCCCTCGGGGTCGGTACCTTTCGGTATCGAGGCGCGCTTAGGCTTCTCCTTGCCGTTGCCCTCGCCCAGCTGGACGTAAGGGCCGAACCGGCCGGTGCGGAGAGTTACCTCGAGCCCGGTCTCGGGATCGGTGCCGAGCAATTTCGCTTCCGCGCCGGCTGCGGCCTTGTCGCCGGTGTCGGCGAGCTGGCGGGTAAAGCGGCACTCGGGATAATTGGAGCAGCCGATAAAGGCGCCGAATTTTCCGATCTTGAGGCTGAGCCGCCCGACGCTGCAGGAGGGACACTGCCTCGGGTCGCCCCCTTCAGCCGGCGCGGGGAAGATATGGGGGCCGAGCATGTCGTTCAGCGCATCGAGGACTTGCGTGATCCTGACGTCGCCGATGTCGTTCACGGCGGCGATGAAATCGCGCCAGAAGTCGCGCAGCACGTCCTTCCATTCGAGCTTGCCCGCCGAGATGAGGTCGAGCTTCTCCTCGAGGTCGGCGGTGAAGTCGTATTCGACGTAGCGCTTGAAGAAGCTCTCGAGAAAGGCCGTGACCAGACGCCCCTTGTCCTCGGGGTAAAGCCGTTTCTTGTCGAGGCGGACATATTCGCGGTCGCGCAGCACGTTCAGCGTCGTGGCATAGGTGGACGGCCGGCCGATGCCGAGCTCCTCCATCTTCTTGATGAGGGTCGCCTCGCTATAGCGGGGCGGCGGCTCGGTGAAGTGCTGCTTCGCCTCGATCTTGCGGTGG